>JAPYOG010000080.1 GCA_028278785.1 Candidatus Poriferisocius anaerobius
CAATCCCGAAGCCAGCCGCCATGACACCACAGTCGACTTCCAGGTCAGCCTTAGCTGCATCCCCAACACAAGACCGGTGATCCTCTTGACCCCAGTGCGCGACGGCGACATCGGCGAGAACATGTTCGTCCCCCTCACAAGACAACAGACCACAGCTACCGTCACCATCGCAATCGGCACAGAAAACCAGCTGGCCCTCGCCCTCGCCTGGAACACAGGACTCGCCAACAACAGGGCACAGGGCAACGTCACCTACACCAACTAACCCCACAAACCAGCCGTCTTCTGCAATCTGTGGCAATGCAGCCCCGGCATGGGGCAGAATCTTTAGCGATGATGTGGGGGACGTTGGTGCTCATCGTGGCTTTCGCCGCCGGCGCGGTGCCGTTCTCCTACATGATTGCCCAGTCGCTGGCCAGCACCGACTTGCGCCAAGTGGGAACCGGCACGGTCTCAGGAACCAGCCTCTACCGGGTGGCCGGATTCATCCCGCTGGTGGCGGGCGGCCTGTGCGACATAGGCAAGGGCGCCCTCGGCCCGCTCTTGGCCGGTGACCGCTGGCTGCTGATGGCGTTCGCGGGCGCCGTATCGGTGATCGGCCACAACTGGTCGATGTTTTTGAACGGCGCCGGAGGCCGAGGCCTGTCACCTGCGCTCGGCGCTTTTGCGGTGATCGCCTGGCCAGCGGCCCTCTTCCTTCTGGGCGGCTTGGCTCTCGGACGAATTCTGCGGCAAACCGGGCTGGTGGTGTTCATCACCATGCCGGCGCTGCCCCCCTTCCTGCTGTTGGCGTCCGGCGGCCAAGCCGCCATTGCCAGCACCGTGATCATCGTCCCCATGCTGATCAAGCGCGTTCTGGGCAATGAACCTCTGCCCACTCCACACCGCTGGAAAGCCGCAGCCCACCGGCTGGTCTTCGACAACGACAGCTGGGTCTCGGCCACCCCGTCCAACCCTTGATTCCCGCAATTCCAGCCGACCACCCCAGTCAAGACCGTTGAGCCTTCGCACCCAGGTCGACTTCCGTCGCCTCCTCGTCGGCCAAGGAGCGTCTGCGTTGGGCGACTGGATGGGCACCTTCGCCCTCATGGCCCTGGTGGACCACCTGAGCAACTCGGCCGCCGCGGTGGGCGGCATCCTCGCTTTCCGGCTGATCCCCGCCGCGCTGGGCGGCACGCTCGCCGCCAAGCTGGTGAATCGATGGGACCGCCGCCGAACCATGATCACCATGGACCTCCTGCGGGCCGGGATGATCGCTGTGGTCCCCTTCGTGCAGGAGCTGTGGTGGGTGTACCTGTGGGCCTTCGCCCTAGAGGCCCCCAGCGTGGTGTTCTTGGCCTCACGTGACTCTGCCATCCCCGGCCTGGTGGACGAGCGGGACTTGCCGCTGGCCAACGCGGCCATGATGGGATCGTCTTATGGCAACATCCCGGTTGGGGCGGGCCTGTTCGCCGTGTTCGCCGCACTGCCTCTCGACGACGGGTGGCTGGGGTCGCACCCCTACGCCCTGGTCTTCTGGATCGACGCGCTCACCTTCGGCGTTTCCGCCTACTTCATCGCCCGGGCGCTGGGGCTGCGAGGCGGGCGCCCGGGCGCCGGTGCGGGCACCGCCGGCCCCGACCCAGCAGGCGGCGAGATCGCCATCCCCCCCAGCGGGCTCCGCGACGCCTGGTCGGTTCCGCCGACCGAAGCTGAGCGTGTGGCCGCTGAGCCCCCCAGCCGGCTGCGCGACGCGTGGGCAATTCCGCTGGTGCGCCGCGTCCTGCCCGCCACCGCAGCGGCCGCCGTCGGGCTGGGGGCGCTGTTCTCGCTGGGCATCAAGCTGGTGCGGGAGGAATTGAACGCCTCCGACGCCGAATACGGTGTGCTCATCGTGTTGTTCGGCGCCGGGGCGGGCATCGGCCTGGCCGTCGCCCACCGGTCCAGGCATGTGGACTTGCTGGTGCTAACCCGCAGGGGCGCACTGGTGATGGGGGCGCTGGTGGCGTTGATGAGCCAGAGCCCAACCGTGTGGCTGACTTTCCTCGGCGCCGCCGGATTCGGCGCCGGCGCCACCATCGCGCTGACATCGGGCATGAGCGCGTTGCAGGCCAGAATCCCCGAGGAACAAGAGAGGGTGCTTGCCTTCTCGGCGTTCCACGTGGTGATCCGAATCGGGCTGGGCGCCGCCGCGCTGGGAGCGGGCGCCATCGGCGACGGGCTGAACGAAGCCGGCCTTTCCGGCACCCGGTCGGTGCTTTTGGCGTCGGGCATTCTGGTGCTGGCCTCAGCGGCCACCGTGCGCCCGATCCTCGACGTCGACAGGGTGCGGTAGATGTCCGTGGGCGTCGTCACCGACAGCACCGCCGCGCTCCCCGAGGCGGTGCGCTCTCAATGGGAGATCGGGGTGGTGCCCCTTGCGATCACCGTGGACGCAAGGACAGTGGACGACGGCGAGCTGGACACCGCGGAGATACTGGCTGCCCGAGCCCGCTCATCGGCCAGCCCATCGCCGGGAGCGTTCGCCCAGGGTATTGCCGACCACGACCACGGCGACGGGGTGGTTGTTGTGACGGTTGCCTCCGCCTTGAGCAGCACCCATCAGGCCGCCGTTGTGGCCGCCAAGGGCTCGTCGTGCCCGGTGGAGGTGGTGGACAGCCGCACCGCCGCCGGGGGGCAGGCGCTGGTGGCAGTGGCCGCCGCCCGAGCCGCCCGAGCCGACGCCGGCCTCGACGAGGTGGCCGCGAGGGCTGAGCAGGTGGGCAGACGCGTCAAGCTGGTGGGAGCGCTGGGCAACCTCGATCAGCTGATTCGCAGCGGGCGGGTGCCGGGGCTGGCGGGGCGGGCCGGCAACCTGATCGGGCTGCGCCCCCTGTTCGACATCCACGACGGGGCCATCCGCCGCCTGCGGCCCGCCCTCAGCGACGAGGCCGCCCGCCAGCGCATCCTCGGCGCTTGGCGGCGCACCCGTGAGGCCGCCGACGGTGGACAGCTCCACCTGGTGAGCCTCCACGCCGAGGCCCCCCAACATGCGGCCGAGCTGCTGGAGGCGGTTCGCGCCGAAGCGCAGCCAGCCGACTCGTTCATAAGCGGGTTCGGCCAGGCGATGATGATCAACTCCGGCACCGGGGTGCTCGGCCTGGCCTGGTACTGGGACTAGCAGCCCGTCGCGTAGACCTCGGCAGCACCCTCCCCGGCGGGGGTGCGGGTGAGTATCTCGGCGCCATCGGCTGTGCATAGCAAGGTGTGCTCGAACTGGGCGCTGCGGCGCTGGTCGGCGGTCACCGCAGTCCATTCGTCGTCCCACAGGTACAGGTCGGGGGCGCCCAGGGTGAGCATGGGCTCGATGGTGAAGCTCATGCCGGTTGCCAGCGGCGTCGTATGGGAGCGGTCGTGGTAGTGGGGGATTTGCAGCCCGGAGTGGAACTCGGTGCCCACCCCGTGGCCGATGAACTCCCGCACCACCCCCAACTGGTGGCGCCGGGCATGGGATTCGATGGCCTTTCCGATAGCGCTCACCGGCGCACCCGCACGCACCGCGCCGATGCCCTGGTACATGGCTGTCCTGGTCTCCCGCACCAGCAGCCGGGAGTGGTCGTCCACATCGCCCACCTCGAATGTGACCGACGTGTCGCCGTGGACACCGTCGAGGTACACGGTCACGTCGATGTTCACGATGTCGCCATCGGCCAGCGCCCGGCTGTCGGGTATTCCGTGGCAGATGACCTCGTTGATCGACGTACACACAGACTTGGGATAGCCCCGATAGTTGAGCGGGCTGGGATAGGCGCCCCGGCGCACGATCTCCTCGTGGACTTGAGCGTCGACGCTGTCGGTGGTCACCCCGGGCGCCACCAGCTTGCCCGCGAACAGGAGCACCTCGGCCGCCATCTGCCCCGCTCGGCGCATCGCCTCGATCTCTTCTCGGCTGCGAACCACCGGCGACACCGCAGGCCCCGGCTCCCCCGTGCGTGCATAGGGAGGACGCTCAATATGGCCGGGAACCCGGCGCCGGGGACCGATGAGCCCCGGCCTCACCGGCGGATCAGACACCGGCACCCGCTCCAACATCGCAACCCGCGACCGCTTGCGCTTCGCCATCGCCAACCAAGCCTAGACGGTTAGCAACAAGGGGTTGGCGGTCGTAGGCGGTGAGTGAGCGTGCCGGCCCGAGCGTGCCGAGGCGCCCATCCGGGATTCTCGGCCAACAGATCATCGATCCTCACACACAGTGCCGCCGCGAGGGTGTCCAAGTGCGGTTTGTCAGCTCCGGAGTACCGGGTTGAGGTGTTCGGGCTGCCAGATGTCAGTTCCGGAGTACCGGGTTGAGGTGTTCGGGCTGCCAGATGTCAGTTCCGGTGTCGGGGAACGTCTCGGGTGGCGGCACCACTTGGTGCCGGCCGGTCCGCTGGTCGCGTGTCACCCGGTGGTGTTTGTCGTGGATGTCGTGGTGGCAGTCGTTGCACACCGTGACCAGGTTGGGAAAGTCGGTTCTGCCGCCGTTGCGCCAGTGCTCGATGTGGTGTGCGAAGCTGCGGTTGGCGTCGGCCCCGCAGCCCACGCAGGCTTTGTCGCGCACCATCAGCGCGATCCGCTGCGCGTCCGACGCGCACCGCCGCCTCCGCCCGAGCCACAGGTCCTGGGTCCTGGCGTTGAACACCGCCGGGAACACATCCGCCTCGCAGGCCAGCTTCACCAGCTCCTCGGCGGGAAGCGGCGTGCCGTCGCACAA
>JAPYOG010000081.1 GCA_028278785.1 Candidatus Poriferisocius anaerobius
CTACCGGGACAGGGCTAGCCAGGCTCGGGCGGCATCCGCGTCGCCGAAGGCCTCCACGCCGGGGCTGTCCAACCCGATGCGCCCCCATGCCAGCAGCATCAGGTCGCCGCCGCTTGCCCGCACCGCGGCGTCGCCCTTGGCATGTTGGCGGCTCACCTTGACACTGCCCCCATCGTTGACCAGAAGCCACTCACCGGCGCCGTCGGTGCGGTGCAGATGCAAGCTGGCGTCTGGCAGGGCCGCGTCCCAGTTGGGCGCGAAGGGCAGCAGCACCTCGAACAGCTCGCTCACCCCGTCGGCGCCCAGGTCGGAGTCGATCGGGCTGGGCTCGCCAAAAGCAGCCTCTGCGTCCCAGCGGTGTATTTCGGTCTCATGGGCCATGCGGCGCACATAGAAGGCCACGTTGTGCTGGTCGGCCCAACTCCACACCGCCTCGTCGGGACCGGCCCCATCCAGGGCCTCCTGAACGAATCGGTGTCCCTGCTCGAACCATTCCAGGATGGCGGCGCTCTCGGCGGGGGGGCGGGGTATCTGATCGGCGGGAATCATCTCGGTGGCCCGCTCGGCCACATGGCGCCCCACCGAGCGGTAAACCCGGCCCAAGTGGGCCAGCAGCCTGTGAACCGTCCAGCCAGGGCATGACGGCACCGCGGCGTCGAGGTCTCGCCGCCCCGCCGCCGCGACGGCCTCTCCCCCGGCTCGCAGGACTTCTCGGTAGACGGCTTGCTCGGTGCTCATGGCACGACGGTATCAATACCTGCCACCCCTGCGACTAGATTGGGGCCATGATCGAAGCCAATTGGGATCTCGACACCATCCGGGTCTTCCTCCACCTCCTCGGCGCCGCGGTGTGGCTGGGCGGCCAGATCGTCGTGGCCGCCTTGGTGCCCGCCCTTCGCCGGATCAGCCCCGAGGCCACCCGGGCAGCAGCCCAGCGGTTCGCCCAGGTGGCGTGGCCGTTCTTCGCTCTGGCCGTGCTGTCCGGCTTGTGGAACCTGTTCGAAGTGGACTTCGAGGACGCGGCCAACAGCTACCACGTCACCCTCACCGTCAAGCTGGTGCTGGTGCTGGCCACCGGCGTCGCCGCCTGGCTCCACACCAAAGCCACCGACCGCCGCCGGATCGCCATGCTGGGCTCGCTGTCGGGCGTGGCCTCAATCGGCGCTGTGCTGGTTGGGGTGGCGCTGTAGAGCAGCTCGCCGGGATCAGAGCTCACCGGGATCAGAGCTCACCGGGATCAGAGCTCACCACCGAATATCTCGGGAAGGGTCAAGTCGAACCCCACCTCGAAGGCGGCTCGCGCCCCGAAGAGCGAGTCCATTGCCGCGCTGGTCATCTCATAGGCGGCCAGCGCCTCGACCAGGGCCTGCGAGCCGACGGCTGCCCGGGCCTCTATCAGCGCATCAGCGGCCACGGCCCGGTTTTCCACCAGAAGGGCGTCGACCGCGTCGCAGGCCGCTTGGGCCCTGCGCCGGAACTCCCTGGCCTCGATGACGACGTCTCGTGCGGTGTCGTACACGCCAGTCGGGGTCTCTGAGTCGCCGAACGAATACGCCAGGGCCGAGGCGGCGTGGATGTCGTCGAGGCCGCTGCGGTCGCCGGCCGCGGCCCGTATCTCGAACACCGTGGCGGCCGCGGCGGCCAAGTTGGTCCGGGCCTCGGTCAGCGCACCCCACAGCTCGTCGCCCACCTCGGCGTTGTAGGCCGTTCTGGTCACTGCCAGCGTGGTCAGCGCGGAGCGGAACACCCCGACAGACGAAGCGCTGATGTCGGCGGCCAGCGCAGCCTTGATGTCGGCGGCCAGCGCCGTTCGAGAAGCAGCCTCCGTGTCATCGAGATAGGCGGCTCGGGCATTGGCCAGCATGATCAGCGTCTCGTCCACTTCCCGATAGGCCTTACGGGCGTCGGCCAGAACGGTGAGGGTCTTCGCCATCTTCAGATAGCCGGCTTCGTCGGATTCCAGGTCGGCTTCCCCCTCCCGCTCCTGCATCAGCGCAACCAGGGCATCGGCCAGGTGCCCGGAGAACGCCCCCCGCTCCCCCGCTGCTTGCCCTGTGCCGGCGGCGTCGGCATCGCGGGCCCCGACGCCGCCAGCCCCGGTGCCAAACGGGGAGTTGCCGGGAGTTCCGGCTGCGGCAAAGGCGGCGGTCACCTCGGCCAGGGTGCGGCGGGCGGCGTCGGCGTAGGTGGCAACCGCCCCTTTGGCCCGCAACGCCTCGGCCATGGCCAGCACCGAGGCTTTGTCGGCATCGTGGGCCGAGGTATCGGCCTCGTCGTTCCAGCCGGCGATGTCAGCGAAAAAGCCGGCCCGCTGGGCGGCGTCGGCCGCGTCGCCGATCTGGGCACAGGCGCTGCGCAGCGACTCCACCGCGCCGGCGTAGTAGCGGGAGTCGGTGACGACTCCCCCAGCAGAGAACTCAACGCCTATTCCCGACTCAGCCATGACCGAAAGGGTAGTTTGGCGGTATGTCGGAAGCCTTGACCCCCGAGGAGATAGCCCGCAAGATCAAGCGCGCCGGAATCGGCAAGGCCAAGTTCGACTTCACCCAGACCACCATCCTCGGCATCATGGCCGGGGCGTTCATCGCGCTCGGCGGCGTGTTCGCCCTCACCATCGCCGTCAGCCCGGAGTTGGGCACCGGCCCGGCCCGGCTGCTCATCGGAGCGGGCTTCTCGCTGGGGCTGTTCTTGGTGGTGGTAACCGGCTCGGAGCTGTTCACCGGCAACAACTTGATGGTGGCCAGCTTCTTCAGCCGCCGCATCAGCGGGCGCGAGCTCTCGCGCAACTGGGCGCTGGCCTTCGCGGCCAACCTCGTCGGCGCGCTGGTGATCGTTTTCCTGCTGTACTTCAGCCGCTGGTGGGCCCAGGCCGACCATGCTTTCTCGGTGCGGACCATCCAGATCGCCAACGACAAGGTGAACCTGTCGTTCGGCACCGCGTTCGTGCGGGGGCTGCTGGCCAACATGCTGGTGTGCCTGGCGGTGTGGATGGCGGTGGCGGGCCGCTCCCTGGTGGACAAGATGATCGGCATCATCCTGCCCATCACCGCCTTCGTGGCCGCCGGCTTCGAGCACAGCATCGCCAACATGTTCTTCTTGCCGCTGGGCTGGCTGGTGTCCACCGACGCC
>JAPYOG010000082.1 GCA_028278785.1 Candidatus Poriferisocius anaerobius
GGTTGAAGTAGAACTCGACCACCAGGTACAGCGCCAGGTACGCCGCGCTCACCGTGCGCCGCAGCACCGGCCTGGACTCGCCCTGGCGCCAGCCCATCACCAGCACGCCGAGTACCCCCAGAGCGCACAGCACGCCGATGCGCTCGGCGGTGGCGTCATCGATCCAGTTGCTGACGGCCGCCTGGAACTCGGTGAACTTCTCGACGAAGACGTTGCTGGCCAGCGGATCGTCGATGATCTGCAGTTCCCACCAGCCGTAGTTGGCGACGTAGATCCCCGACGCGATCAGCACCAGCCCCGAGACGGGGTTGATCCAGCGGAACATCTTGCGCATCGCGCCGACCACGCTGGTCCGGGCCAGAGCCAGGGCCAGAGTCAGGAATGTGATGACCGCGCCCATCCCGACGCCATAGGCAATGAAGTTGGCCGTGCCGTTGGCCACGCCGTCGGCCGAGAAGCTGGTGGCGACCGCCGCGATGAACAGCCCGATCGTGCAGGACAGCGACACCACCGCGTAGCTGACGCCGAACATGAACACCGACCCCAGGCCCCGGCTGCCGGTACCCCGGTTCATCTTCGGCAGGCGCAGGTTGATGGCCCGCCCGGCCAGCAGCCACACGCCCAGCAGAGCCATGATCACACCGATGGCGATGGTGACGTAGCCGATGCGGTCGAGCACGGTGCCCTGGCTGAGCACCGTCTCGAACAGCGCTCCGAAGGCGCCGAACACGATCACGAAGCCGGCGGTCAGGGTTAGCGCCACCACCATGGCCCGCAACATCGCGCCCAGCGCCTTCGCGCCCGAGGTCGGCTGCTCGGTGGACTCCACGCCGATGAAGTAGCCCAGGTACGCGGGCAGCAGAGCGAAGCCGCAGGGGTTGAACGCGGCCACGAGCCCCAGCGAGAAGGGGTAGGCGAGAGCGGCCCAGTCCACGCTCCTAGCCCCCGGTCACCGCGTCGAGATCCATTGCCCTACGGTCTAGCCGCTACGCCGAGTTCATCCTCGATCAACTCGGCCAGCGACTCCGCGTCGAGCGCTCCGGCGAAGGTGTCGACCAGCTCGCCGGAGGGTGACACGAACGCGGTGGTGGGCATGGCGATGCTCCCGGTCGCCTCGTAGACCTCCAGGTCCGGGTCCCAGCCCACGTCGTAGGTGACGCCGGTCCTTTCGACCAGATTGAGGGCGGCCTTCCTCGACTGGTCCTGCGAGAGCCCGAGGAACGCCACCTGACCGTCGAGGTCTTCGAAGACTTCCTGGAAGTCGGGCATCTCCCTGACGCAGGGCGGGCACCACGACGCGAAGAAGTTCACCACCAGGGGTGTGCCCTCGTATTCGGCGAGGGTGCCGGTGCCGCCGTCGAAGCGGTCGAAGGTCAACTCTGACAGGTTCGTGCCATCGGGGGCGTCGGACTCCAGGACGGCCTCCGCGACGAATGCGATCCCGACCGCGGCCAGCACCACGGCAATGCCGGCGATGATGCGCGGCCGAATGCTGCCTCGCAGGCTTGGCTTGGCTCTCACGGCGTGGCCTTTCGCGGCGGCGCCGGCGTCTCCGTGGTCAGGCACGCGGTGGGGACCCCACCCGTTCGGGTGTCCGCAGTTGGTAGTGCAGCAGGCCGTCGGCGTCGCGGCTGCTCTCGGCCTCGCCGATCACCCGCAGGTGCTCCAGATGGGCGAACGTCTCGCTGGCGGCCATGTCGCCCCAGGCCCGCTCGGCGAACAGCTCCTTCATGTAGGCCCCCACCGGCGCTCGGCCCAGTGCGGCTGCCGCCGCCCGGAGCGTGTCGAGCCGCTCGCCGTGGTGGCGGCGGATGCTGGCCGTGCGACCCCGCAGATCGGTGAAGGGATGGCCGTGGGCGGGCAGGCACACCTCGACGCCGGTGAACGCGCCCACCCGCTCCAGGGACTTGAAGAAGGCCGCCAGCGGGTCGTCGAGGTCGGTCGAACCCGCGATGTGGGGCGTGATGGTGGGCAGCACGTGGTCACCCGACAGCAGCACGCCCTCGGTGGGATCCCACAGGCACAGGTGGTCGGTGGTGTGGCCGGGGGTGTGCACTGCGAACCAGTCCCGCCCGGCCAGGCGCACAGCGTCCCCGTCGGCGACCCGGATGGTCGGCTCCGGCACCCTGAAGCGGGGCAGGCTGCCGGCGACGTCAGTCTGGATGAAGAGCCTGATGGCCTCGTCGGGCGGCGGCTCGCGCGGCGTCCCCCAAGGAGTGCTGCCCCGGTTCGCCAGCTTCGCCTTCCACAGCTCGACCAGCGCGTCGGGATCCAGTTCCAGCAACTCCAAGTCGATGTCGGCGTTGGCGTCATCGGCTGCGGGGCTGGAGGTGAAATCGGCGTGGGCCAGCAGCTCGGTGCCGGTTTCCTCGCGCAGCTGGTGGCTGCCCCCGTAGTGGTCGGGATGGGAGTGGGTGACGATCGTGGTGTGCACTCGCCCCAGCGGGATGCCGGCCTGCTTGAGCCGATCGCCCAGCGCCGACCACGATTCGTCGCCGGGCAGTCCGGGATCCACCAGCGCGACGCCATCGGAGTCGACCAGGGCGTAGCAGTTGACGTGCCCGAGGCCGGGCATGCTTATGGGCAGCTGCAGTCGCAGCACGCCCGGTGCCACCTCGGTCACCTCCGAGGATGCGGGCTCCTGCTCCTGCTTGGTGTACGTCCCGGCCGTCATGGCCGTCCCTGTGACCCTGCGCCGAGGAATCCGGCCCGGCGGTACCAGCGCAGTTCCTCGAGGCTCTCCCGTATGTCGTCGAGGGCCCGATGGCCTCCAGCCTTGGCCGGTGCACCTTCATACACCGATGGTTGCCAGCGGCGGGCCAGCTCTTTCACCGTCGACACGTCGATCGACCGGTAGTGAAGGAAGTTCTCGATCTCCGGGAGGTGCCGGACCAGGAATCGGCGGTCGGTGCCGATGGAGTTCCCGCACAGCGGGACGGTGCGGGGCTCGTCGATGTGCTCCTTCAGGAAGGCGAGCACCGACGAGCCGGCCGCGGCCAGGGTCACGGTTGAGGACTTGATCTCATCCAGCAGCCCGCTGTCGGTGTGCATGACCCGCACGGTGTCGTCCATGCGGTCCAGCACCTCGGCGGGCTGATGGACGACGAGGTCGGGTCCGGTGGCCACCAGTTCCAGGTCGTCGTCGGTGATGAGGACGGCAATCTCGACGATGGAGTGGAGTTCGGGATCGAGTCCGGTCATCTCCAAGTCCATCCACGCGAGCACCGCGGCAGGATAACGAGGCCCCGGGCGGGCGCGGGATGGTCGCCCGCCGCTCGACCTCTTGGCTACTCTCGGCCGGTGCTCGACGTTCCCATACTGCGTCTCGACCCGGACC
>JAPYOG010000083.1 GCA_028278785.1 Candidatus Poriferisocius anaerobius
CAGCCCCCAGATCGCCTGCCGCTGGGAGGACGACCCCGACCTGTTCGAGCGCACCTTCCCCATGGACCTGCGCCCCCAGGCCCACGAGATCATCCGCACCTGGCTGTTCGCCACCGTGACCCGGGCACACTTCGAGCACGGCGGGCTGCCGTGGTCCACAGCGGCCATCTCCGGATGGGTGCTCGACCCCGACCGCAAGAAGATGTCCAAGTCGAAGGGCAACGTGGTCACCCCCATGGACACCCTGGAGGCCTTCGGCGCCGACGCGCTGCGCTACTGGGCAGCCTCGGGCCGGCCCGGCACCGACACCGCCTTCGAGGAGGGCCAGATGAAGGTGGGGCGACGGCTGGCGGTGAAGATCCTCAACGCCAGCCGGTTCGTGCTGGGCCAAGCGCCGGCCGCCACCGCCAAGGCCACCGAGACCCTCGACCGGGCACTGCTCTCCCACCTGGCCAATCTGGTGGACGACGCCACCGCCGCCTTCGACAGGGGCGACTACGCCCGAGCCCTGGAGAGCAGCGAGACCTCGTTCTGGTCGTTCACCGACGACTACCTGGAGCTGGTGAAGAACCGTGCCTACGGCGGGCGGGGCGGGGCGGCGGGCGAGTCGGCCCGTTACACCCTGGAGACGGCCCTCACCGCCTACCTCAAGCTGTTCGCCCCGTTCCTGCCCTATGTGACCGAAGAAGTGTGGTCGTGGTGGCAACAGGGCTCGGTCCACCGCTCCCCGTGGCCCGATGCCGCCGGGCTGCGGGCCGCGGCTGGCGACGTGAACCCCGAGGCCGCCGCGGTGGCAGCCGACGCCCTGCGGGAGATCCGCCGTATCAAGAGTGACGCCAAGGTGCGCCTGGCCACCGTGGTCAGCACCGCCACGGTCACCGACACCGCCGAACGGCTGGCCGTCTTGGAGCAGGTGGCCGACGACGTGGCCGACGCGGGGCGGTGCCGGGAGCTGCTCACAGCGGTGGGCCCGGAGCTGTCGGTGACCGCGGAGCTGGAAACCGAGTCCGCGGCCTGACATGCGCACGCTGGGCCTCGGTGTTCTGGCCGGGGTTCTTGCCTGGTCGGTGGCAGGATGCGGGGGTGGAGGCGAGACCACCGTGACGGTGTACGCGGCAGCTTCGCTGGCGGAGGCCTTCGAGGACTTGGCCAGCGAGTACGAGGCCGCCAATCCCGGCTTCGACGTGAAGCTCAGCTTCGCGGGCAGCGCCCGGCTGGCCGCCCAGATCAGCGCCGGCGCCCGGGCCGATGTGTTCGTGTCGGCCAACGCCGCCACCATGAGCCGGGTTGAGGCCGAGGGACGCACCGCCGCACCCCCTGTGCTGTTCGCCCGCAACCGACTGGCCTTGGTGGTGCCCGCCGACAACCCCGGCAACGTCGCTGAACTCGAAGACCTGTCGGATGACGGCTTGGTTTTGGCAGTTTGCGCCCCCGAAGTGCCCTGCGGCGCCCTCGCCCGGGCCGTGCTAGCCGACGCCGGGGTGGACGCCGACCCCGACACCACCGAGACAAGCGTGCGAGCCGTGCTCACCAAGGTGATGCTGGGCGAGGCCGACGCGGGCCTTGTGTATGCCACCGACGTGGCGGCCGGCGGCGGCAAAGTGGCCGAAGTGCCCCTCGGACCACAGACCAGGTTCAACGACTATCCGGTGGCCCCGGTCAGCGACCGGGCCGTGGCCGCCGATTTCGCGGCCTTCGTCCTCGGCGCCGACGGCCAGCGCATACTCCGAAGCCATGGATTCGAATCACCATGACCGGCCGCCCAGCCTCCCGAGAGCCGAATCGCAGACCGCCGGTCGCGGTTGTGGTGATGGCCGTCATCGCAGTGTCCATCTTGGCGCTGCCGCTGGTGGGCCTGTTGCAGCGCACCCCCTGGTCCTCGCTGGGCACCACGCTGGGCGACGCCGCCACCCTGGAGGCCCTCCGGGTGTCGGTGGTGGTGTCGCTTCTGGCCGCTGCGATATCGGTGGCACTCGGGCTCCCCCTGGCCTGGGTGCTGGCCCGGGTTTCGTTTCCGGGCCGGGCGCTGGTGCGGGCCGTGGTGCTGCTGCCCATGGTGCTGCCCCCGGTGGTGGGCGGCATCGCCCTGTTCTTCGCCCTCGGTCGCCGGGGGCTCGTCGGCCGGGCACTGCACAGCTTGTTCGGGCTCGACACCCTCATCGGCACCACCGCGGGCGCGGTGATCGCCGCCGCTTTCGTCTCGATGCCGTTCTTCGTGATCACAGCCGAGGCCGGGCTGCGCCAGCTCGACCCCCGGCTGGAGTCGGCTGCGGCCACCCTGGGCGCCGGCCGCTGGACTGCGCTGCGCCGGATCACCCTGCCCCTGCTGGCCCCGTCTCTGGCCGCGGGGGCCACCCTGTCGTGGGCACGGGCACTCGGCGAGTTCGGGGCCACCATAACCTTCGCCGGCAACCACCCGGGCCGCACCCGCACGCTGCCGCTGGCCATCGCCCAGGCCAACGAGGCCGGCCGGCCCGAGGCGGCCATCGCCATGTCGGTGCTGCTGATCGGCGTGTCGCTGCTCATCCTCGTCGGCCTGCGCCACCGCTGGATCGCCCCCCGGAGCAC
>JAPYOG010000084.1 GCA_028278785.1 Candidatus Poriferisocius anaerobius
CGATGATCGCTATCGCTATCATCACAGCTACGGGTTTGGCGTTATTGATGCGGGGGCGGCGGTGCAGCTCGCACTTGACTGGATCGCACTGCCCGCATACCTCAAGGAAAGCCACGCTTCATCGATGACATCATCGGTGATTTCCGACGACGGTTCTGATCTGACGGACACAATCGAAGCGGAATCGAGTATCGACTTCATAGAATACGTTGAAGCAGAAATCGATTTCGCCGCCCCGTGGTTCAGAGATCTGCGGGTGGAACTCGTCTCTCCTTCGGGCACAACTTCGGTGCTCTCAGAATCAATGGACCGCATCAACAATCCTTATCGCTATGAGTTAGATTGCGACCGCAGAGACGTATGCGGTATATCCGGGCCTTTCAGGTTCGGCAGCTCAGTTCATCTGGGAGAGACGGGTTCGGGAACATGGCGGCTGCGGATAGTCGACGAAAAATCAAATAACCATGTAAACACGCTGAACTCTTGGAAGCTGAACCTGTTCGGGCACACGAGGGAAGCGGGATTGCCGCTAGCCAGCCGTGAGAGCAACCAGCCTGTGATCACAGTGTCTGGCGGTTCGTCCATAATCGAGGGCGCTGAGGCGAGCTTTACCGTGTCTTCAAGTCCGGCGCCGAATTCGGATTTATCGGTGCGCGTGAAGGTGTCTGATGCGCCAAACGCCGATTTTGTGGATACACGGAATGAGGGCGTCATGACGGTGACCGTGCCGCCGTCGGGATCAGTGTCTCTCAATGTGGAGACGACCGCTGACGGGAATGACGAACCGAGCGGCGATGTAACCGTGAGAGTGCTGCCGGGCGCCGGCTACGGACGGGGGCAGAGCGCCACGCTACCAGCGGCAGCGGTGCTTGTTGCCGACGATGACACCACCGCAGTGACGCTATCCGGCGCTGACGGCAGTGTACGCGAGAACAACTCCAAGAAGGTGCAGGTGACTCTGGGACGGCACCTGCAAGCGGGCGAGAAGTTGGTGGTGCCCTTGACCTTGGCCGGCACCGCCTCGCTTGGCGCCGACTACAGGCTGAGCGGCGACGAGGCAGTAGGGGTCAGCTATCAGAACCTCGACGGTACGAGCCCCACGGTGACTTTCACAGGCCGGTCTCTGCTGGCTGCAACTATCACAGTGTCCGCCGAGGCCGACTGGGTGGAGGACCCCGCGGAAACACTCGACATCGGGCTGGGCAGCCTGGGGGCAACCTCAGGGATCGGCCTCGGGGGTGGCGCTGCTGGCACCGACAGTCTGGCGACGTTCACCATCGTCGACGCGCCGCATCCATTGGACGACGGCACGTCCCCAGTGGTGGGCTTTGACGACGCTCATGCCTCAGAAGGCGACGCGCTGGAGTTCTTGCTGTCGCTTAGCAAGTCGGTAAAGACACCGGTTCGGGTGCTGTACATCACGCTTGAGTCGTCTGCATCCACGAGTGATTTCGCGTTCGCGAACGAATACGTGACATTCGCCCCTGGCGAAACGGAAAAAACTATCAGTGTGGCGACATTTGTCGACGGCTTGGCCGAGGACGACGAAGCCATGTTCGTGGAGATCGTCGAAGTGGAAGGCGCTGTAGCGAGAACTGCGCTGGGCAGCGGCACGATCAGCGACAAAAAGGATTCCCCGCCCGATGAGACAGAGCCCGATGAGACAGAGCCCGATGAGACAGAGCCCGATGAGCCAGATGAGCCAGAACCCGATGAGACAGAGCCCGATGAGACAGAGCCCGGTGAGACAGAGCCCGATGAGCCCGATGAGACAGAGCCCGTGGTGGCCGACAATGATCTGACCGCGGTGTCCATTGCTGCACTCAGCGGCAGCGTGGGCGAGGGTGAGTCGATCTGGTTCGAGATTATCGCTGACCCGTCGCCGGCTGAGTTGGGCGATCTGCGCGTCAACGTGGAGCTGTCGGAATCAGGCGATTTCGGGGCTGCGGCACCAGGAGTGGTGCCTGGATATCTGATGGTGTTGCCGCAGGGCCGGACGTTGCTGGAGGTGGAGACGGCCAATGACCTCCTCGCTGAGCCGGACGGTTCGGTGACTGCAAGCATCTTGGGGGGTGACGGTTACGTCGTGGGATCAAGCGGTTCAGCGACGGTGTCGGTCTCCGACGATGATGCCGCGGTCGCAGCAGGGACGGTTGTCGAGGTGAAAGCGCTTCGAGACGCCGTCATCGAAGGAGACGCAGCGGAGTTCGTTGTGACAGCGGTGCCGTCGCCGGCAGCGCCGCTGAAGGTGACCATCGAGGTGACGACCCTGGGAGAGATGAACGATGGCATCGAAACCGGTCGGCGTTCGTTCACCATCCCCGAGAGCGGCAGCGCCATCGTCAGCCTGCCGACGGTCGACGACGGCATCCACACCGCAGAGCACGGCACCGTAGCAGCAACGGTGAGAACGGGCACCGCCTACCGCGTCGGTGCGAGCAACTACGCGCGTATCGGGGTGGTCGACGACGACGTACCAGGACTCGATTTCTTGCCGGCCGTGTCGATCACAGCTAACGGCACCGTCAACGAGGGGAGTCCTGCCGAATTTGCTTTGGCAGCCGACAAGGCGGCGCCATTTGACGTGGCCGTAACGGTGTCGGTGGAGGTGTACGACGGTGAAGGCGTGCTGCTGTCGAAGGCGCTGCACCAAGCGACGATTCCGAGTGGCAGCAGGAGCGCAACGCTGAGGATTCCGACCACTGACAACGATGTCGATGCCGCGGGTGACGGAAAGGTCAGCGCTGAGATCGTCCGCGGCGACCGACTGGACTACCGGGTTCGCGACCCGCGTTCGGGATCGGTGATCGTGGCTGATGACGAGGGCCCGCTGACAGTGACCATCTCGGAGGCTGAGGCCGTCGAGGGCGAACCGATGGTGTTCACGGTCACGCGCAGCTCCGCTGCCGGCGCTCTGACTGTCTACTTCCGGTCGATCAGCCGGTCTGCCGGCACCGCAGATTTTCGACAAGCGAACAGCCGTTTGGAATTCGGGCCCGGCGAAACCGTCAAGACCATCGCAGTCGACACCTTCGGGGACAATCTCGTAGAGATATCCGAGGAGATGGAGATGCTGGTGATCTGGTTGGACGGCGATCAGCTTGTGAACCGCCGAGCCACGGGGACGATCATGGACCCGGGCTCGGGCACCGACACCTAGGCAGACCAGCTTTAGCGGTCTGCTCCAGATCTGTGTCCCGGTCTGTGTCCCGGCCTACTGGAACGACACGAAGGCCGGATAGGGCACGAGATCCAGCACTTGCTCGGGGGTAGCCATGGGTGAATCCTCGTCGTAGAAGTTCTTCCACCCCCAGTGCAGCCGGTCGGCGTCGGACTCGCGGGTCAAAAAATTCCAAGTGTTGTACTTGCTGGACAATGGCCCTTGGCCGTCCATCTGGATCAGCACCGCCAACTCGGGGGGCGTCTTGATCAGCCTGCGGTTTGTGATCATGTCGAGTCGGAACTGGTGGACGATCAGCAGCTTCTGGGGCAGGGCCTCCTCCCGGACGATCCCGGCCAGCCACTCCACCACCCGGTTGACCTCTGCCGCGTCGACTGTGCCGATCTGCCGAAGGTGGACCTGGCCGGGCTTGAGCCTCCACTCGGGATCCAGGGCGAGGCCCACGTGGGGCAGGCGCAGGAACTCCTCGTAGTACCTGGCCTGGGTGAGGAAGTCGGTTCTACCCGGCTGAAGATCGAGCACCACGTACACATCGCTTGCGGCCGCTGCCTCCACCCAGGGCCTGATGACCTCGCGTGCGGTCTCAGCCGAATAGTCGCCATCGCTCCCGGCCGAGGCCGAGGCCACGGTGGCGATGATCTCAAAGGTGGGCAGCACCACCGAGCCGTCGGCGTCGTAGCCCTCGGAGATGGCCCGGAGACGCTCCACGCCCTCTTGGGCGCCCTGCTCCCCCAACACCCCGAGGGCCGACCCCGACGGGTGGCCGTAGATGGCCACCAGCCGGCGGTTGAAGCCGGCGTCGAACATCAGCAGGCCGCCGCCGGGGATTTCGTCGCCCCGACGGACCACGGCCAGCTGCCACGCCGCCTCGTCGTCCAGGCTGAAGAGCGCATCCACCTCGGCGGCATCGGCGATCACCTCCCTGGTTTCGGGCGGGACGGCCCGCAGGTCGCCGGGAACCGCCATCACCGCGGCGCCGATTTGCCGGCCGAGAACGTCCAAAATCGCAGCCGAAGAGCTGTCGTCCACCAGCCACACCCGCTCATAGCCCTCCCCACCGGAGGGAAAGGCGGCCTGCTCGTCAACGGCTATCAGCTCGAAGTTGAAGTCGGACAGCGATCTCCGGAGCACCCGCTCCTCGAATCCAGCCGCCACGATCCGCCGCGGAGCGAGTCGGCCCAGCTCGGCCACAAACGGGGGATCGAACCACGACCCGAGCAGCAGCAGCGGCCCCCGAAGCCCCCGGGACGCCAGCGTGGCTATCGCATCGCGATCCCAGGCGAGGGCGATGCCCACCTCTCGGGCGCAGCTATAGGCCGCTCGCGCTATCTCCAGGCTGGCCGGGGCGAGTTCGGTGGTGGACAAGCGGAAATCCCCCGGGACCGAAGGCGAGCAGTCGCGTTCGTCCCGGTCAGGCTCGACAGGCTCAGGCTCGACAGGCTCAGGCTCAGCAAGCACCGGCGCGGGCTCATCGGGCTCAACGGGCTCATTGGGCGTCGGCGCAGGTGCCGGCGCCGGCGCAGGCACCGGCGTAGGCGCCACAGCAGTGGGGGTCGGAGCTGGTTCGGGGACGACGGGTGTTTCTGAGGCGCTGATCGGCTCAGAAACCGGCGCTTCCGCAAATTGGTCGGAACAGGACGATGCCACCAACAAGACCGCCATGAGAGCGACAAGCCAACCAGACAATTGACACCTCCGCTTCGGAGGCTACCCCGCCCGGCGAGCACTTCAGCGTCAGCCTCTGACCTCGTGTTCAGCGGCTTTCCTCCCACCATGCATCGAGTCGGGCCTCGGTGGCCGCCCGGTCCAGGCCGGGTTCGGACCGCTTCAGCTCCAACAGGAACTTGAGCGCCGCGCCCACCTCGGGGCCGGGGCCGATTGCGTAGCGCTCCATCACCTCGCGGCCGTCGATCAGGGGCCGCTCGGCCGCTCGGCGCTCCTGCTCGGCAAGTCGGGCGATCCGGGCCTCGAGATCGTCCACATGGTGTTGGAGATCGGCCGCCTTCTGGCGGTTGCGGGTGGTGCAATCGGCCCGCACCAGCTCGTTCAGATAGCCCAGCAGCGGACCGGCCTCGCGGGCGTAGCGGCGCACCGCAGCGTCGCTCCACCCGTCGGCGTAGCCCTTGAACCGGCCCGACAGCCGCACCAGCTCGCTCACGTCGTCCACCACCTGCTCGGGATAGCCCAGCGCGGCAAGCCGCTTGCGGGCCATGCGCGCCCCCACTGCCTCATGGTGGTAGAAGGTGACCGTCCCCCGCTCGTAGGAGCGGGTTCGGGGCTTGCCCACGTCGTGGAACAGCGTGGCCAGCCGCAGAGTCAGATCGGCGCGGGTCTTGGCAACCACCGCGATGGTGTGGGCCAACACGTCCTTGTGGCGATGGATCGGATCTTGCTCCAAGCGGAGAGCGGGAAGCTCGGGGACGATCTCGTCGGCGAGGCCGGAGTCAACCAGATGCCACAGGGGCGGGGCAGGGTCCTCGGCCAGCAGGGCGGAGGTGAGAGCCTCCCGGCGCTCGCCGATGGCGGTGGCTACCGCTCCTCCTTGAACACCACATGCTTGCGGGCCACCGGGTCGTACTTCTTCAACTCGATCCGCTCCCGGTCGTTGATCCGGTTCTTGGTGGTCACGTAGGTGTAGCCGGTGCCCGCCGTGGACTTCAGCTTGATGATGGGACGCTTGTCGCTGGCCATCGGCTCTACACCTTCTCCCCGCGGGCGCGCATCTGGGCCATCACCTTGTCGATGCCGTGCTTGTTTATGGTCTTCAGGCCCTTGGCCGACACGTTGAGAGTGACCCAGCGCCTCTCAGAGGGCACCCAGAAGCGGTGCTTGTGGACATTCGGATCCCACCGGCGCCGAGTCTTGCGGTGCGAGTGGGACACGTTGTTACCGAACGATGGGCGACGACCGGTCACCTGGCAGACCTTGGACATAGGAAGCCATGTTACCGGCCCGACCCCCGTCACCGGCAAGCGGATATGCCAAGCCGAAGCTGGAATAATGGGCGCATGAGCGAGCCCATCACTTTTTATTTCGACCCGCTTTGACCCTGGTGCTGGCAGACGGCCCGTTGGGTTCGTCAGATCGAGGGCGCCGGTGAGGTGAGCGTCACCTGGGGCCTGTTCTCGTTGGCCATCGTCAACTGGGACAAGCCCATGGACGAGTTCGACCCCGACCGGGGCCGGGGCGTGCGCTCGCTGCGCGCTGCGGTGAAGGCCCGCGAGGTGGGCGGAAACGACGGCATCGGCGCCTACTACCGGGCCATCGGCCACCGGGCGTTCGATTTGGCGGCGCCGGTGGACGACATCGACACCATCCGGGCTGCCGCAGTGGACGCCGGCTTCGACGCCGCCCTGGCCGATGACGCCCTGGCCGACGCCAGCACCTGGGAGGCGCTGAAATCCGAGCACGCCATCTTGTGCGACGAGACCCGCAGCTTCGGCGTGCCCACAATACGCCTGGACGGCGGGCGGGGTCCGGCCCTGTTCGGGCCGGTGATCTCCAACCCGGCGGAGACCACCGAGGAGGCGGTGGAGCTGTGGCGCCACGTTCGCTGGCTGATCGCCTACGACAATTTCGCCGAGCTCAAGCGCGACCGCCTGCCGCCCGACCTGGAGGCCCACAAGCGCAGGCATGGCAATAGCGGATGACGCTACCCCCGAGGCGGCTGCCGTCCAGCGGGGCCACCCGCCGGCTCATCGCCTGGGCAGTGGTGTGGGTCGTGACCGCAGCCCTGCTGCGGGTGACGCTGGCCGCGACCGAGGTTTGCCCTGCCTACTCCCCCGGCGACGGACAGGCATCCATTGACGCCGGGGCCGACTGGATCGTCCGCACCCAGGAGCCGAACGGGCGATACCTGTACCACTACGACCGGCGAATCTCCTCCGCGAAGCCGGGCTACAACCTGGTCCGCCACGCCGGGGGCACCATGTCGCTGTACCAGCTTGCCATCGTGCAGCAGGGCCGCAACCACCAGGTTGTTGAAGCCGCCGACCGGGGCATGGACTATCTGCTGGAGCGGGCGGTGGACACCGGCGCCGGGGGCATGGGACCGGCGCTGTCGCCCCGGGGTCCGGTGAAGACGGGCACGGCCGCGCTCACGCTGGTGTCGCTGGCCCACCGGCGCATCCTCACCGGCGACTCGAGCTTCGACGACGAGATGAGGGCGCTGGGACGGTTCCTGTTGGGCCAGCAGCTGCCCGACGGCGGGATGCTCAACTTCTGGGATCCCCGCACCGGCGCGCCGGTGCCCGAGGTGCGGTCCCGCTTCGCCACCGGGGAGGCCTCTTGGGGTTTGGCGCTGCTGCACGAGGCATTCCCCGGCGAGGGCTGGGATGCCCCGGTGTGGGCCATCTTGGACTATCTGTCCACCGAGCGGGACGAGTTGGAAGAGCTGTGGCCCCCGCCGTGGCCCGACCAGTGGGCCGCCTACACCCTGGGCGAGACGGCCGAGTGGGGCTTGGAAGACCACCACCTGGCCTACGCCGAGCGCCTGGCCGGACGCTTCGGGCAGATGATCCGCTGGGACGCCCAGCGGGAGGGCGTGGCCGAGATAACCCATCTTCCCATGCCCAGCGGCGGCGGCTACGGGACCATCCTGGAGGGGCTGGGCGCCCTGGAGTGGCTGTGGCTCAACGAGCCCCGCCTCACCGAAGCCGAGGCCCCCCTGCGAGACCGGCTGGAGTGCGGTGCGGCCCGCCTGGCCGAAGCCCAGGCCGACGACGGCGCTTGGTACTACGACGACCAGACCAGGGTGGACGATCAGCAGCACGCCATCTCCGGCCTGCTGATGGCCGATGCCAGCTTCAACCTCGGAGGCAACAAGCCATGAAAGCAAGACGACCATGAGCGGGCTTGGATTCCCTTCGACCAACCCGATTGACAAGGCCACAAACACGAAAGGGCAGTTGGCATGAGCGGACTCGGACCGGTGATGTTGATGGTGCTGGCCGCGGCCAACCCGGCCGCGGGCGCGCTGAGCGTGGCCTGGCGGCCCTCCAACCGGGATCAGTGGCG
>JAPYOG010000085.1 GCA_028278785.1 Candidatus Poriferisocius anaerobius
CCCGCCTTCGTCGGTGACCAACGCCCCGCCTTCCAGCCACCCCAGCGGCCGCGTGTCGGGCGGCGCTTGCGGCTCGGTGATCGTCACCGGGACGACGGTGCGCCCCATCATGCGCCCCCAGGACTCGAACGTGATGGCGGCGTAGCCTCCTGCGGTGCCGTCCGGCACCGTGTAGGTGACTGTGTCGCCCGGCTGCGCTCCGACGAGGTAGCTGCCCCAGCGCACCGACGCGGTCGACGTGAACGTGATCCCGGCTCCGTGGTCGTGGACGGCGAGGCGGATGTACCGCTGCACGTGCGCGCAAAGCTCAATGGTGAACGACGTGCCCTCATCGACCGTGAGCGGTTTGGAGATGTCGCTGCCGACCCGCGGGCCGGTGCGCTGCGACTGGTGCGGTGTGCCGTGCCACTGGTGCGGCGCGCCCGAGCATGGCGGCGGCGGGTCCTGGGCACCCGCGGGGGCGGCAGCGAGCAGGGCGGCGAGCAGGGCGGCGATGATGAACCAGCACGCAGTAGCTCGGTGATTGGGGGGGGTCGCGGCAGGCGCGGATCGGGAGGTGGGCCCACGCGGCTCCTGCCCGATTCTCTTATGGCGTTGCTTGAGCGAGCTGATCATTTTCGCACCAATCCTTTTGTTCTATGCCGTCTCCTCAAATCGCTTTCGAGTTGGCACCACACTTGAATGCGAGATACAGTGAGGTAATTTGGTTCATTAGATGATTTATACCACAAACGCTCGCTGAGTGCAAGTATTTGTTGTCGGAATCGGCGGGTGTGACGCCTTTTCTGGGTGAACAGCCCAGACGATCTGCTCCCTGACGGCCCCTCTGCCCGGATCTAGCCGCGTCGTGAAATCAAGAGTTGGGTCACGGCCTTGCCGTCGGCCCGGCCTCGGGTGGCCTTCATCGCTTGTCCGACGAAGAATCCGGTGAGCTTGGCGTCGCCCTCGCAGAAGCGCGACCACTCCTCGGGATTCTCGGCGATGAGGCCATCGAGCATGGACTCCAGCTCTGTGGAGTCCATGGCCTCGAAGCCCAGCGCCCGGGCCGCGTCCTGGGGCGATCCCCCGCTTTCGGCCAGCACCGCCAGCACCTTCTTGGCCTGGGTGGCGGTCAACTCCCCGGCCTCTTCCATCTGAGCCAGACCGGCCAGCGCCTCAGCATCCAGCATCCCGGCGCCGCCGGCCAGGTTTTGGACGATGTGGATCATCACCCGCTCGGGCAGCCCTCCCCCGCCGATGGCGGCCAGCGCCAGCCCGTCCAGCGAGCGCTCGACCGCTAGGGCTATGTGGCCGGCATCGGCCGATGGCGCTGCCTCCCCCAAGCGCAGCCGGCGATCCCGGGGCAGCGGGGGCAGCTCCCGGCGGATCTCCTCCACCCACTCGGCGCTGGGGTCGAGCGGCAGCAGATCGGGCTCGGGGAAATAGCGGTAATCGTGGTCCTCTTCTTTGGAGCGCAGGGCGTGGGTGCGCCCCTCGTCCTCGTTCCAGTGCCGGGTCTGCTGCTCCACCGGCCGGCCGCCCGCCAAAAGGCCGATCTGGCGACGGGCCTCGTGCTCGATGGCCCGGCCCAGCGAGCGCAGCGAGTTCACGTTCTTGATCTCGCACCGGGTGCCGAGGCGGTCGCTGCCGGCCGGCCTGACCGACACATTGCAGTCCACCCGCAGCGACCCCTCCTCCATCTTGCCGTCCGACGCCCCCACCGCCACCAAGATGGCCCGCAGCTCGGCCACGTACTGGCGGGCCTCCTCCGCCGAGCGCAGCTCGGGGCGGCCCACGATCTCGATGAGAGGGACCCCGGCCCGGTTGTAGTCCACCAGCGAGTAACCGGCCTCATGGATGCGCCCTGCACCGCCGATGTGGACGGTCTTGCCGGTGTCCTCCTCCAGATGGGCCCGCTCGATCCCTATGCGCTTGCCCGAGGGCAGCTCCAGCCAGCCATCGACGCTGATCGGCTCGTCGTACTGGCTGATCTGGAAGTCCTTGGGCATGTCGGGATAGAAGTAGTTCTTCCGGGCGAACACCGACGGCCGGATCCCGCAGTTGAGGGCCAACCCCACCCGGATGGCCAGCTCCACCGCCTTCTGGTTGAGGACGGGAAGCGAGCCCGGCAACCCAAGCGACACCGGATCTATGTGGGTGTTGGGCTCGCCGCCGAACCGGTTGGGACTGGCGCTGAACAGCTTGGTCTCGGTGGACAGCTCGGCATGCACCTCCAACCCCACCACCGTCTCCCACCCGGTGTCGGCGGGAACGCCAAGGCCGGGCTTGTCGAGTGCGCCATCGCTCATTGCAAGCTCGCTTCCAGCACCGCTGCGGCCCGGAACATGACCGGCTCGCCCAGCGCGGGCGCCAAGATCTGCACTCCCACCGGCAGCCCGTCGTCGCCCACCCCGTAGGGCACCGACATGGCCGCCTGCCCGGCGAGGTTCACCGGCACCGTACACACGTCGCTCATGTACATGGACATGGGATCGTCGGTGCGCTCCCCCAACGAGAACGCGGTTGTGGGCGAGGTGGGGCTCACCAGCAGGTCGAACTGCTCCCACGCCGAGGCGAAGTCGTCGACGATGAGCGTGCGGACCTTCTGGGCCCTGCCGTAGTAGGCGTCGTAGTACCCGGCCGACAGGGCATAGGTGCCGACCATGATGCGGCGCTTCACCTCGTCGCCGAAGCCGGCCGAGCGGGTGGCGGTGTTCATGCCCGGAGTGCTGGGGGCGTCCACCCGCAGCCCGTAGCGGACCCCGTCGTAGCGGGCCAGGTTGCTGGACGCCTCGGCCTGGGCGATCAGGTAGTAGGCAGACAGCCCGTAGACCGCGGCCGGCACGCTGGCCTCGGCTACTCGGGCGCCAGCCGCCTCAAGCGCTCCCACCGCGGCCCGCACCCGAGCGGCCACATCGGGGGCGATGCCGTCGCCGCTCAGCTCGGCCAGCACCCCCACCCGCAGCCCGTCCACCCCGTCGCCCAGGGTGGCCGACACGGGGGGCTGAGGATCGCCGATGCTCGTCGAGTCGCGGGCATCGGGGCCGCTGATCACGTCGAGCACTCTGGCGGAGTCGGCCACCGTGGCGGCGAGCGGGCCGATCTGGTCCAAAGACGATGCGAAAGCCACCAGGCCGTAGCGGGACACCAGACCGTAGGTGGGCTTGACGCCGACCACCCCGCACAGCGCAGCAGGCTGGCGGATAGATCCGCCGGTGTCGCTGCCCAGCGCCACCGGGGCGAACCCGGCCGCCACCGCGGCGGCACTGCCCCCCGACGAGCCTCCCGGCACTCGGCTGAGGTCTCGGGGATTCCGGGTGGGGCCGAACGCCGAGTTCTCGGTGGAGCTGCCCATGGCGAACTCGTCCATGTTGGTCTTGCCCACGAACACGGCGCCCGCATTGCGGAGCAGCTCCACGACGGTGGCGTCATAGGGCGGGACCCATCCCTCCAGAATGCGCGAGGAGCAGGTGGTGCCCATCCCCCGAGTACACAAGTTGTCCTTGAGGGCCACCGGCACGCCGGCCAGCGGGCCGGGGTCTTCGCCCGCGGCCACCATGCGGTCGATCTCGTCGGCTTGAGCCAGCGCCTGCTCCGCGGCCACCAGGTTGAAGGCATGGACCTCGGCTTCGCCTGCTCCGATGGTGCTCAAGGACATATCGACCACCGAGCGGGCCGAGCGCTGGCCCGACCTCACCGCCTCCGAGATCTCGACGGCGGTCACGGCGCCTCTCCCAGGACTGGGGGAACCCGGAACTGGCCGTCCTCGGCCAGCGGGGCCCGAGCCAGCACCTCGTCGCGATCCAGCACCTCGCCGGGAACATCTGGGCGGAGCACGTTGGCAATCGGGAGGGCGTGCATTGTGGGGGCGAGCCCCTCCACGTCCAGCGCCTCCACCTCGGCCACATGGCCCAAAAGCTCATCGAGCTGGCCGGTGAACCGCTCCAGTTCCTCTTCGGTCAACTCCAGGCGGGCCAAAGCGGCCACACGGGCGCACTCGGCTCGGGTGATGCGTTGCTGCCCCATACCGAAGCCACATCGTACCGCCCGAGCATCGCCTTGCCCCTGCTCCGACAGCGATACGTTGCCGGAATGGAATCGCACCCGTTTCTCAGCCCGGACTGGATCGAGGCTGCGCTCGGGCTGCGCGAGGAGCTGGCGTCGGCCGCGCCCGGTCCCGTTCGCACCGCCAGGGTCAACCTGGTGGTCACCGACACGCCCTTCGGCGACGGCCAGTTCCGGGCCTGCATCGATACCGGCGCCGGAGGGCCGCTGCCGGTTCCGGGCAGCCTGGATCATCCCGACGCCACCGTGGTGCTCGACTACCCTGCGGCCCTGGCCGCGTTCGTCACCGATGACCCCGATGCCGTGGCCCGCGGGTTCCTAACCGGCGCTCTGCGGGTGGACGGCGACTTGGCCCTCGTGCTCATCCTGTTCGGGGAGCACATGACCGACGAGCAGGCCGCTTTCGCCCGCTTTGCCCAGACCCGGCTGCGGGCCATCACCGCCCTCGAATAACGCTCAGCCGTCTTCGGCGCCTGCTCCCGCATCCTCATCGGGCCGGGTTATCAGGCTCACGCACTGCCCGCTCTCGGTGATCGTCCCCCCAGGGGGATTGGACGCCAGCACCTCGGTGTCGAGCGGGCCCTCAACCTGGTCCAAGCACAGATCGGCCTCCTCGAGCAGCAATCGAGCCTCTTGCACTCCAAGCGCGGCCAGTTCCGGCACCAGAACCTCTACGGGGCCGGTGGAGACCACCACGGTGATGATCGAGTCGGCGGGGACCTCTGTCCCCGGAGGGGGCTCGACCCTCGCAACGTGGTCTGCGGCAATCTCGCTGCTCGGCTCAGGCCACTCCAGCACCTCCAGCCGAGCCTCCTCCAGCTTCTCCCGGACCGCCGCGAACGAGGCGCCGGCCGCGATCTCGGGCACAACCCGGGGGGACGGCCCCAACGAGACCACCACGTTCACGCTGCTTGCCGGATCAACCTCGGCAAACAGCTCGTCCACCTCGATGACCGCGCCCTCGATCACATCCTCGTCATAGCGCGTGAAGACGTCGCCCACCGCCAGACCCGACTCGTTCAGGACCTGCTCGGCATCCTCCAGCGCCAACCCTGGGAGGTTCCGGGGAATCATGACCAGTTCAGGGCCCAAAGACACCCACACCGTGACCGTCTCGCCCCGTTCCAACCCGGTGCCCGGCCGGGGCGCCTGGCGCAGCACTTGGCCGGCCACGGTGCCGTCTTGACGCTGCTCGCGGCGGTCGAGCACCCAGCCGAACTCGTTCTCGATTCGGAGCAGGTCGGCGTCGCCGGCGTCGGCCAGATCGGGTACCGGTCGGGTCTCGGGGCCGAACCAGTTGTCCCACAACAGGTAGGCCCCGAATCCCAGTGCGCCCACTGCCAATATCACCGTCAACGCCGGCAAAAGCCGCCGAGGCCCCCTTCGGCTCGCGCCAGAGCCGTCAACCGCCGCCGGGCCCGCTGCGGGAAGGCCAGCACCCGGAATATCACCGGTGTCGGGAATACCCGACCCTGTCTCCGCCAGCGGAAGCGGCGTCGGGCGGGGCAGCGTCTGCGCCGCGGCCATCAGCCCCCGACCCAAGTCGAGCGCGCTGGGCCTCTCTTCCCGGTCGGGGCGCCCTGCTGTCTCCAGCACGCGGCCCAGGCGGTCGAATTGGCCTGCAAGATCGAGGTTGCGGCTCATTTTGGCCATGTGCGTGTATTCGGCATCGTCGGATTGGAACGGCACCCGCCCCGACAGCGCTTCGGTGAGCACCAGAACCAGGGAGTAGACATCGCTCTTGTGGTCTGCTTCCAGACCTTGGGCCTGTTCGGGAGAGGCGTAGCGCGCGGCATCAATCGACGTGAACACCGACCGGGCTGCCAGAGCGCCTGCTGCCTCTGAGTAGGTAAGCATCCACGAAGTCCCGAAATCAGCTAGGCGGGCCCGGCCCCGCAGATCGAAACAGATGTTGGATGGCCGGATGTCGCGATGGACATGTCCGCTGCTGTGGAGGTGCTCGAGCCCGCGGGCCACCTCCAGCCCCGCCATCAACGCCTGAGATGGCGTGAGCAGGTATCCGCTTGCCAGCATCTGCTGCAAGCTCCCGCCCGCCATGAACTCGCTGACCACGTATGGGCCGAAGTCTGAGTCGCCCCAGCCGCGCACCCCCACCAGATAGGGGTGGTTTGCCGAGAAGGCCTCCTCAGCGGCTTGCAGATACCGGGCGGCCAAGGCCTCGTCTCGAACCCGCTCGCCGGGTATTGCCTCTCCGGAGAGCAGCTTGACGACCACTCTCTGCGATTGCAGCAGATCGTAGGCCAAGAACACCTCGGTGAACCGGCCCGCGCCCATGAGGGTGGCGAGCCGGTAGCGCCCGCCCAGAACTCGGCCGATCACCCCGGCCAAATCGTCTTGGGTCACCACGTTGAGGGTACTTCCTGTTTCCGGCAATTCCGCGCCACTCGGGATGCCTCTGCCCTCAGTTTGCGGGCACACTGGGAGGGTGCTGGAGTCCGTCATGTTGCGTCGCGTGCTGCTGGGCCTCGCCGCCCTCATGGGGGTTGCGGCCATCTTGCTGGCGCTGGTGCTGGCCGACACCGACGACAACGATGTGAGCGTCACCGGCAATGCCGCTGTGGACGAGCTCATCCCTCCCCGCAACGCGCAGGTTCTCTCCCAGGAAAACGTCGGGATCGACCTGGCTTTCGGCTACGACGCGCGCCTGACGGTCAACGGGGTTCAGATTCCCCGGGAGCAGATACGCCATCTGCCCAACATCAACCGCTTCACGTTCCGCCCCGATCAGGGCAAGGTGGTCGAGAGCCTGCGCGCCGAGCAGAACTGCGCTCAGGTCTCCTATTGGCGCCAAGAAGTCGGCCCTTCCGATGCCGACACCATCTCCTGGTGCTTCACAGCGTCTTGAACGATTCGACTGACCAACCCCCAACCGCCACAACACCGGTGGATCCAGGCTGAGGGGGTGTGGGGCGGTTATCCCAGCTAGCGCTCCCCGGCCCCGCAGCCGGCCAGCACCTGCTCGGCGGGCTGGTCCTGTTGGGCCTGCTGGTCGCCCTGTTGGTCTGCGGGCGGCTGGTCCTGCTGGTCCTGCTGGTCGCCCTGTTGGTCTGCGGGCGGCTGGCCCTGCGGGGTCTGCTGGGCTTGTTCTTGGGCGGGGGTTCGTCGTCGTCTGAGACCGTGGCGGTGTCAGATGAGGGAGCATCCGACAGTCCCCTGCCCGCCAGATCCAGGCTAAGCAAGCTGGCGCTGGCGGGCGATGGCGACCGCCTCGCCTGGGCGGGAGGGGGCAATCAATATGGCGCTGGCTTGGATATCGCTGCCGTCGCCGGCTTTGCTTTTTCGCCGGGTCGGCGGGGTCCAGGTGATTGGCTGGCTCGCAGCCAGCTCCAAGATCAACCCGGCCGCCCCCTGGCTCAGGTCCATCGCATCGGCGCCCCTATGGGCTGGGCCAAAGGCGGCTACAACTCGGCGGCGCAGCAATACGGGGTCTTTCACTGCCAGGTGGTCGTGGAGCACCACACCAGCGGGAACGAACACCAGCCACCGGCGAGTGAGCGAATAGAGGGAGCGGCCACCGAGCACGGCCACCGCTGCGCCCACGACGGTGACGATCCCGCCCACAACCCATCGCCCGGCGGCCAAAAGGAGCGGACCGCTGACCACGCCTGCAACCGTGAGCACTGCCGTCACCGGCAGCGGCCCGGCCAGCAGCAATATCGGCGGTCGGAGCAAGAGCCGGATTTCGCTGCCATAGGAGATGCCGTTCACAAACGCCTGACCGACCGGTGCGCTCAGGCAGATCGCGGCCACCGCTCCGGTGATCGCGGCGAGCAGAGCTTCCAGCTCGTAGATCAACGCCAAAGCGCCCTGGCACGTCTCAGGCGGCTGATTCGGATGGACATCAGCCAGACCGGGCGTTCGAGCCGTGACTTCGTTGACCTTGGGGTTGTACTTCATGGTGCACGAACCGAGCGGGTACATGGCGGTATCCACGCTGTGGTTCTTGTGCGAGA
>JAPYOG010000086.1 GCA_028278785.1 Candidatus Poriferisocius anaerobius
GACCCGCTGACGCTGCTGTTCAGCAGCGGTGAGCCCACTGCGGCCGACCTGTACCTCAAGGCGCCGGTGGCAAGGGCGGCCAACCAGATGCTGGCCGACGCGGTGGCGGCCCTGCTGGAACGGCTGCCCGAGGACCGCCCGCTGCGAGTGATCGAGGTCGGTGCGGGCACCGGCTCGGCCACGGCCGCGGTGCTGCCGGAGCTGCCCGAGGGGCGGTTCGACTACATCTACACCGATATCTCCGCCGGCTTCTTCGCTGAAGCCGAGGGGCGTTTCGGCGGCCGGGAGGCGTGCATCGAGTACCGGGTGCTCGACGTCGAGAAGGATCCGGCCGCCCAAGGCTTCGACTACCACAGCTACGACCTGCTCATCGCGTCCAATGTGCTGCACGCCACCCGCTACCTGTCCGAGACGCTGGAGCACTGCCGGAGCCTGCTGGCACCGTCGGGCCATCTCGTGGCCCTCGAGAACCTCCGCGGGCAGGGCTGGCTGGACCTGACCTTCGGGCAGCTGGACGGCTGGTGGCGGTTCGCCGATTCCTGCCGGCCGCACCACGCCCTGGCCGGCCCCGCCGTCTGGCGGCAGGCGCTCGCCGATGCCGGCTTCGACGGGGCTGAAGTCCTGGGAGCGGACGAGTCCGATCCCGACCAGGAGCCCGATCGGGGCGTGATCCTGGCCCAGGGTCCGGCCCAGGTGACCGAGCGCCCGGGGGTGTGGGTCCTGGCTGCCGATCAGACCGGAGTGGCCGGTGAGTTGGCCAACCGGTTGGCAGCCCGCAACCAGACAGTCGTGCTGGCCACCGACAAGTCAGAGCCCGGGCACGCAGTGCCACCGCCCGACGGGGTGTCGCTGGCTGTCATCGACATGGAGCAGCGCTCCGATTGGCTGGCACTGTTCGAGAACCTCCCGCCGGAGGTGCCCCTGAGCGGGGTGGGGCACTTCACCGCCCTGGACAACCGCGGCGCCCAGGCCGCCACCGGTGAACTGGCAACCGACGTGAGGAGGGCCACCGCGACGGCGCTCGCGCTCATGCAGGGCCTCGCCGACGCGGATGTGGCCGTGGCCAAGGGGGTTTGGTTCGTGACCCGGGGCGGCCAGGTGCTGGAGCACGAACGCGTCGACGGTCTGGCCGGCTCGGCGCTGTGGGGCTTCGGGAAGGTAGCGGCCCGGGAGGCAGCCCATCTGCAGCCGAGGATGATCGACCTGGACCCTGCAGAGAACTTGCCGTTGCCCGATCTCTCAGAAGAGTTCCTGTACCCCGATCCCGAAACGCACATCGCCTACCGCACCGGGCACCGCCAGACCGCCCGGCTGGTGCGGACCTCCACCGACACGGAGCGCCTGAGCCTGCCCGAGCCGGCCGGCGAGTCGGACTGGCTGCTCGAACCCGACCCCCAGGGCGCGCTGGAGGGGATCGGTGTGGAAGCCGCGCCGGACCGCCCGCTGGCTGCCGGCGAGGTCCGCGTGGCCGTGCTGGCCACCGGGCTCAACTTCTGGGACATGTTCCGCTCACTGGGCGTGATCGACGAGGGCCTGCTGGGAGGCGAGTTCTGCGGGCGGGTGCTCGAGGTCGGCCCGGGCGTGACGACGGTGCAGGAGGGCGACCGGGTGGTCGGTCTGGCCTTCGGCACGTTCTCCTCGGAGGCGGTGACGTGCGAGGAGATGGTGGCCCCCGCCCCGCCCGACCTTCCCGCGGCGGCGCTGGCGACGATGCCGACCGCGTTCGTGTCGGCCGCCCTGTCGTTCGACTGTTCGGGTCTGGAGTCCGGTGAGAAGGTCCTCATTCACGCCGGCGCCGGCGGAGTGGGCCTGGCCGCCATCCAGCTGGCCCAGGCCGCGGGAGCCGAGGTGTTCGCCACCGCCAGCGCTCCGAAGCAGGCCTACCTGCGCTCTCTGGGCGTCAGGCATGTGTTCGACAGCCGTTCGACGAAGTTCGGCGAGCAGATCCTCGAAGCCACCGGAGGCACGGGCGTCGACGTGGTGCTCAACAGCCTGACCGGCCCGGGCTTCATTCCGGCCAGCCTGTCCTGCCTGGCGCAGGGCGGCCGGTTCGTGGAGCTGGCCAGGGTGGACATCCTGAGCCACGACGAGATGTCGGAGGCGCGGCCGGACGTGGGTTACTGGATCCTGGAGCTGGACGTGTTGAAGGAGCATGACCCCGCCCAGCCGGGCGAGGCGCTGAGGCGGGTGATGCAACGCCTCGAGGCCGGCGAGTTGAAGCCTCTGGTCCACACCCGGTGGTCGCTGGCTGAGGCCGGACCGGCCATGAAGTTCATGAGGGCCGCTCGCCACATCGGCAAGATCGTCTTCGCATCGTCGCCGCTCGAGACCGGACGGCTGCGCTCAGATCGGACCTATCTGGTGACCGGCGGCCTGGGCGGCATCGGCTGCGCGGTGGCCGGATGGCTGGCCGAGCGCGGCGCGGGTGCCATCGTGCTCAACGGTCGGCGGGATCCCGATCCCGAAGCGGCAGAGGTCATCGCCGAGTTGCTTGAGCGGGGCGCCACCGTGAGCGTGGAGCGGACCGACGTGACCGACGCAGCCGCGGTGGACGCCATGCTGGCCCGGATATCCGAGACGCTGCCTCCGCTGGCCGGTGTCATCCACAGCGTGGGGGTGCTGTCGGACGCCTCGCTGCAGAACCAGAGCTGGGAGAGGTTCGAGCAGGTGCTGTGGCCCAAGGTGCTGGGAGCCTGGCAATTGCACCGCGCCACCGCGGACCTCGACCTCGACATGTTCGTCCTGTTCTCGAGCGTGGCCGGTGTGCTGGGCAATCCGGGCCAGGCCAACCATGCGGCGGCCAACGCCTTCCTCAACGTCCTGGCCGGCCATCGTCGCTCTCTGGGCCTGGCCGGACAGGCCATCGCGTGGGGGGCGTGGTCAGGCCTCGGCGAGGCCGAAGAGCATCGGGAGCGGATCGCCGGGCAGTTGGAGGCTGAGGGGACGGGCTGGATCGCCCCCCAGCAGGGCTTGAAGGCGTTGGACCGGCTGGTACGCCAGGACCCGACGGCACCGATGGTTTCGGCCGTGGACTGGCAAGTGGTCGCAGCGGGCGACCAGCATCGCTCACGTTCGTGGAGGACCTGCTGGCCGCGGCCAGCCGTTCCGCGGGACATGAGGAATCCCAGGCCGATCTGATCTCGGAGTTGAGCCGGTCGCCGCAGACCGAGCATGAGCAGATCCTCAGCGCCTTCCTGCAGCGGGAGTTGCAGGCGGTGATGCGCCTGCCGAACCTGCCGGCCCCCTCGGCCGAGTTCGCCGACCTGGGGATGGACTCGCTGATGGCGGTCGAGTTGAGGAACCGCATCAACCGAGGCTTCGCCAGCGCCTACTCGGCGGGCAACACCGTGGTGTTCGATTATCCCAGCGTTCAGAGCCTCGCCGCCTACCTGGCATCGGAGCTCGCTGAGTCGGGCGGGATCGAATCCAGCGACGGCGACGCCGGCGGGCGCTTCGCCATACGAGCACCTGCCGACGCCGGCAGCATGACGGCGAGCCGACCGGAGCAACCGAGCACACCGGAAGCGCTGGACGGGAGCGATCACACCACCGAGGCAGAAGTCGTGCAGGACCGCCCAGCGGCGCGGGTCATGCCGCCGAGCGTGACCGGCAACCGCGGGATCGCCATCGTGGGCATGGCCTGCCGGTTCCCCGGCGCGCCCGACCTGGACAGCTTCTGGCACCTCCTGGAAGCGGGTGAGAACGCGGTCACCGACGGGCGCCGGGATCCCGGTCCCTGGAACGGCGCGTCCGGGGATCCGGACAACCCGGATCGGGGCAGCCGGATCGGAGCCTTCGTCGACGGCATCGACCGGTTCGATGCCGGCTTCTTCCGGATCAGGCCTATCGAGGCCCGCATGATGGACCCCCAGCAGCGGATGCTGCTGGAGACGACATGGCAGGCACTCGAGGACGGCGGCATCGATCCGTCCAGCCTGAAGGGAAGCCGTACCGGGGTGTACGCCGGTATCGGCGGCAGCAGCGAGTACCGCCGGGTCATCGCGGCGGCCGGCCGGGGCGACAGCTACTTCGGCACGACCTCGAGCGTGGCCGTCGGACGGATCGCGTTCACTCTGGGTCTGGCCGGACCGGCCGTGCCATTCGATCTGGCCTGCGCTTCATCGCTAGTGGCCATTCACCACGCGGTCACCGCGCTACAGCAGGACGAGGTGGACATGGCTCTGGCCGGAGGGGCCAACGCCGTGCTGTCCCCGTCCATCGCGAAGTTCCTCGAAGAGACCGGCATGCTGTCGGCCAGCGGGCAGTGCCGGGCCTTCGACGCCGGCGCGGACGGCTACGTTCGGGGCGAGGGCTGCGGCATGGTCGTGCTCAAACGGCTTGACGATGCCATTGCCGCCGGCGACCGGATCTGGGGCGTAGTCAGGGGTACGGCCGTGAACCAGAACGCGACCGGCCTGGGCCTCACCCAGCCCAACGGACCAGCGCAGATGCAAGCCATGGAACAGGCGCTGGAGCGGGCGGCCGTGACCCCCGCCGAAGTGGACTACCTCGAGGCCCACGGGCCCGGATCACCGTTCGGCGACGCGGTCGAGATGAACGCGGCCGCAACCGTCTACGGCAACCGCCGCGACTCCGAGCGGCCCCTGCTGGTGGGATCGGTGAAGACCAACATCGGCCACCTGGAGTGCGCGTCGGCGGTGGCCGGCCTCATCAAGACGGTGCTGGCCATGAACCACGGGAAGATCCCCAGGCACTTGCATTTGAGCGAGCCGAGCACCCAGATCGACTGGGAGCTGCTGCCGGTGCGGGTCACCACCGAGGCGACCCGCTGGCCAGCGTCTGATGCCCGGCCGAAGCTGGCCGCAGTGAACTCCTTCGCGATCTCGGGTGCCAATGCGCATCTGGTTCTGGAGGGACACGACGCGGGGTCCAGCGAAGCCCCCCGCCCCGGACCACCCGGCGATGCACAGCCGGCGCGCCGGAGACGGCTCCTGCCGCTCTCGGCGCAGTCCGATGAGGCGCTGATCGAGCTGGCCGGCCGCTACGTCGCATGGCTTGACGAGCATGCCAGCCCACTCCCTGCCGGCTCGGTCGGAGAGCTGCTAGCCGACATGGCATGGACCGCCAGCGTGGGACGCAGTCACTTCGCGTGTCGCGCCGCGGTGCTGTTCAGCGACATCGCGACCCTGCGCGAAGGCTTGCGGGCCGTGGCCGCCCCGGACGGTGAGCAAGCAGCGCGAACTCCGGCCGCCGCCGATGACGCCGACACAGTCGAAGCCGCCGCGGTCAGCTACGAAGCGGGAGACGACGTGCCCTTCGGAGAGCTCTTCGAGGGTGAGACCCGATCCCGGATCTCGCTGCCGGGCTACCCGTTCCAGCACCGCCGCTACTGGGTCGATCCGGTGCAGCCCTAGCTCCAGGCCTCACAGTCCTTATCGAAGTCGCCGTCTTTGTCGAAGTTGCCGTCCTTAACAAGGTTGCCGTCTTTATCAAGGTTGCCGTCTTTATCAAGGTTGCCGTCGTCGACCCGGTGATCTAGATTTCGCGGGTCCCCCATATCCAAATCCATGCAAAGGACACCCCACCATGTCATCCACTGAAGAGCGCATCCGAGCACTCGTTGACGCGAACCTCCAGATCGAAGGCCGCGCCGCGGGCTCGCCGCTGACCCCGGATCTCAACATCGTCGACGCAGGAGTCAGCTCCACGGATGTCGTGGCATTCTGGAGGCTCGTGTGCGAGGAGTTCGGCGTTGATATCCCCGCCGAGGAGTTCGCAGAGCTGCTGACGCCGAGCGATCTGATCGCGTACCTCGACGCCCGTTCGGGCTGACGTCGGAGACCCCCTGACCCATCTGTTGTCCGGGAAGCTCCTCGAGCCGACACCCGAGGCAACGGAGGAGCCAGAGCACTGGTGCAGCCCGTTCCGCGCCTTCGATGATGTCCGCGTACTGTACGTAGACCTGTCGACCGGCTACGGGCGGGAGCAGCGCGCCGTGTCGTGGCTCGACGACACCGAGCGGCACCGGCGGGACCGGTTCGTGTACGGCCGTCCCAGGCACCGGTTCACCCTGTGCCGGGCTGCACTCCGATCAGTGCTGTGCCATCAGCTCGACTGTCACAACCAGCATCTCGCCTTCGAAGCCTCGAAGCACGGCAAGCCGTACGCCTTGGTGCGCGGGCGTCCCGCCCCGATCAACTTCAACGTGAGCCATAGCGGTCGCCACGGGCTCATAGCCCTGGCACCCGGAGGGCGGGTCGGCGTCGATGTTGAGGAGCGGGTTCCCCACCGGAACCTCTACGAGTTGATCGAGGCAGTGTTCGGCCCCAACGAGAAGCATGAACTGGCAGCTGCGAACAACCGGGATCGGCTCCACCTGTTCTTCAGACTCTGGACGATGAAGGAAGCACTGAGCAAGGCCCACGGCATGGGCCTCTCGCTGGACGTATCCCGCTTCGAGATCCCGCACGACATGCGGCACGGCGCAACCAGCGGCTGTGTCCGGTTCACCGGCATGCCCGGAGCTTGGAGACTCGAGGACACCAGCGCCGACCGCTTCGCGGCCGCTCTCGCCTACGAACAGGTCAGGCCATGACTGCAACCGCACCGTTGAGACCCGTCACCGGCGACGAGATCGAGACGTTCCACCGTGACGGAGCGGTGCTGCTCGAAGGCGTGCTGGCCCCTGAGTGGGTGGATCTGGTCGCCGACGGCCTGGAGGAGTGCTTCGCCGAGCGCGACCACATGTCCAGCGAAGTGGTCGCCCAGGGGGCGACCGTGCGAGCCGACCAGCTGCTGGCCGCCCGATCCGCCAGCCTCCGCCGGTTCGCCAACGAATCGCCCGTCGGCGGCCTGGTGGGCTCGGTGCTCAGCGCTCCGGTGCGGTTCTACATGGACCAGATGTTCTTTCGGAGGGCAGGGTTCATGGCCCCGACCCCGTGGCACCAGGACACCAGCTATCACAACGTGGAGGGGCACCACCTGGTGCGGGCCTGGGCATCGCCGGACCGGGTGCCTCGCCCGGCCAGCCTCGAAGTGGTCCGCGGATCACACCGCTGGAACGTCACATAC
>JAPYOG010000087.1 GCA_028278785.1 Candidatus Poriferisocius anaerobius
CTCTGGGACAGGGGCCGGGGCAGGCCCCGAAACCGGGCCTCGTCGCTCAAACCGGCTCGACGGCGCAGCACCTGCTTGACGATGCGGTCTTCGCCGCTGTGATAGCTGATTACCGCTCCCCGCCCCCCGGGGGACATCCGATCGATGGCCGCCTCCAGCGCGGGCTCGATCTGCTCTAGTTCGCCGTTGACCGCGATGCGAATGGCCTGAAACGTCCGCTTGGCGGGATGGCCGCCCCTTCGCCGCGCTGGAGCAGGTATGGCCTCGCGGACGATGTCGGCCAGCGCGGTGGTTGTGGCTACGGGCCTTGCCGCGGCAATCGCCGCGGCGACCCGGCCGGCGAAGCGCTCGTCCCCGTGCAACCGGATGATCCTGGCCAACTCGCCGGTTGACCAGCGATTCACGATCTCGTGAGCCGAGAGCTGCTGGGCGCGGTCCATCCTCATGTCCAGCGGCCCCTCGTTGCGATAGCTGAACCCCCTCTCAGGGTTGTCGAGTTGCGGCGAGCTCACCCCTAGATCGAACAGGCAGCCCGACAATCGGGAGATGCCCAGGGAATCCAGCACATCGCCGAGCCCAATGAAAGGGGCGTGGCGAATCACGGCGCCGAGGCCGGTCAACACAGCACCGGCGGCCTCGACAGCAGCGGGGTCGCGGTCGAGGCCGACCAGCAAGAAGTCGGGGCGGGCGCCCAGTATCGCCCCAGCGTGCCCTCCCCCTCCCACGGTGGCGTCGAGAAGCGCCCCCGGCGGCGCCGACGACAGGTGTTCAAGCACTTCAGCCACCATGACGGGACGATGGGCGAATCGGCTATCGACCGCTGTCGGCGTCACCCCGTTCATGTCCGTCACCTCCTCTTGGGCGCTTGCGATTCGCGGCTTGAAAGCCGCTTTTGCGCTCGGCGTGGCTGAGCGGCAAGAATGTCGCTGATCGGCAGTCCTTCGCCCGGCGACCGCACTCCGGGATTTCTCCCCGGCTGTGTCGATGGTTAGCGGGCGGAGTAGGGGCCTTCCATCTCGTCGGACGAAGGACTGCCCATCAGCGATCTTCGGGGCGCGAGCTACATGGCCGATCCCAAGCCATCGGCGAGGCGATCGATCCCCATCACAACCACCTGTCCATGTCCGCGTCTTCGGAGTCGACTCGAAGCGCTTCCCACTGCTGCGCATCCCACACCTCGCCGCGGTTGAACACCCCGGCCAGCACCACTTGCTTGCCCATGCCCAGCTGCTCCCGCTTGGAGGATGGCAATGCCAGCCTCCCCTGGGCGTCCACCGTGGCAGGCTCGAGGCTGGCCGAGAACCTTCGCAGCTCGTCGCCGCCCGCCTCCCCCGCGCGAACAGCAGCCTCGAGCCGCTCCAAAGCACCGAGGGCCTCTCCAGCGGTCCATATCCCGAGACACTGCTTGTAGATGGCCACATACGCCCCTTTCGCCAACGCTGAGCGAAATGCCGGGGGCAGCGAGAGCCGGCCCTTGTCGTCCAGGGAGCGCCAATGCTCACCGGTGAGCATTGGACCCTCCAAAGGCCTCCGAGCATTTCCCCTTCTCTCCCATTTCGTCCCACTTTATCCCTCTTTGCCCCACCAGTGCAACCCAGCGTCAAAACCAAGGCCACCGGCCCCCGCGCAGAGCGACAATCGACAACCCAGCAGGGTGGCCCATCAAGCGGCGCTGCCACGCGCGGGGCGTCTATCGGGGCAGAGAAGCCAGAAAGGCCGAGCGAATCTCCTCGGGTTCGGCCAGCAGCGTCCAAGCTGCTCCAGCAAGGTCGGCAAAGAGCCCTTGAGCCTCGCCAAGCGGCGCCTCGAGGCGGCCGATCAGCTCCCGGGGCGACCACCGGCGATAGACCAGCGTCTGGAACCGGGCGGTGCTGCGAGTCCGGCGCTGGGTGACCCCAACCGCTTTCGCCCCTCTGATCAGCACCTCCCCCGGTCCTGTGCCGGCGAAACAGGCCAGCCTGCCCCACCGGCCGGGCTCGAAGCTCTGGCACACCTCCCCGGGAGGCGCCCCCAGCGACGACAGAGCGGTCGCCCAAACCCGGCCCAGCCATAGCGGCGCCCGGTTCACGTCGTCGTCCCACAGAGGATCGCCTCGGCCGATCACCACATCGATCCACACAGAGTCATCGGGGGCCACCATGACCGCACCGCCGCCGCTTCGACGCCGCACCACAGGCACAGGTACGCCGTCTTGTTGCCTGAGCACTGAAGCGGACTGCGCCGAGCCCAACACCAACGCTGTGTCCGTTGGCGACATCAGCCACACTTCCCGCTGGAGGCCCTCATCGGGGGTCACGGCATGCAACTCCCCCACAGTGCCCCGCATACGGCGGGTGGCCCATTCACCGCGGCTTGCCATGGGCGCACTCCAATGCCCCTGGACTGCCCGCGGCCTCCTCGGGCATGGGATCAAGCAGTCTGGGCCGCTGATTCCGCGCTCGCGGGCCTCGGGAACAGTCCGACCCCGGCATGGGATCAAGCAGTCTGGGCCGCTGATTCCGCAGAGCAGTGCAAATAGGGCAGCCAGTCGGAGGGAACATGGCCGACCGCGGAGGCGACCCAGGCCGAACGGGGCGGCTCGGCCGGCGGACGCAGCAGCCTCATTGGGGTCTCGGACAAAAGCCGGTCCCGCTTGGCCATGTTGCACCGCCGACAGGCCGCCACCACGTTCTCCCAGGAGTGGGTCCCGCCCCGGCTGCGGGGCCGCACGTGGTCGATGGAGTCGGCGTGACGGCCGCAGTACTGGCAGCGATAGCCGTCGCGGGCGAAGACCCCGCGGCGGCTGAGGCCGCCGGTGCGGAAGAACGGGACCTTCACGAAATACCGCAGTCGGACCACCGAGGGCACCACCAGGTCGAGGCGCTCGGAGCGGAACCGCCTGCCGGACTCCAAAACCACCTCCGCCTTCTCCGCCATCACCAGCACGAGGGCGCGCCGGGGAGAGACCACGCTCAGCGGCTCATAGCTCGCATTCAGGACCAGCGCCTGGCTCATGGTGCAAACCATAGTGAAACCCAAGAACGGCTTTGCGCGGTTTTCGCACAACAGCCCCGCGTTGAAACCCCCGCCGGCGAGGGTTCAGGGCGGCCTCAGCCCCTAGCCCTCTCCCATGCCTTGCACCATCGCAGGTAGGCGATCAGGTCGTCGGGGCGGGGTTGGGCGTCTTCATCGCCGTACATGGTGACCATGCGGAACTTGAGATAGGCCCTGTCGGGAAACCCCCTCATGCGCCAGCACATCCGCACTGCCGCCGCCCAGAGGGCGGGATGAGCCAGAAGCTTGGCCAGCGATCGAGCCACACCCTCATGTTACGCGCCTCAACCATGTGCTGCGCTTGACCATGTTACGCGCCTTGATTGCCGGCCAGTACGATGAGCGGATGGGAACACTTGCCGTGACCGGCGACCACGACGCCGACCAACTCCTCATCGACGACCCGTTCGCTCTGCTGCTGGCGATGATGCTCGACCAGCAGATCCCCATGGAGTGGGCGTTCAAGTCGCCCCTGCGGCTTAAGGAGCGCATCCCCGGCGACTTCTCGGCTGAGCGGCTCGCCGTGCTGGCGCCCGAAAAGGCCGAGGCCGCCTTCAAGGAGAAGCCCGCGCTGCACCGGTTCCCCGGATCGATGGCCCGCCGGGCACAAGAGCTCGCCCGCCACATCGTGGACCACTACGACGGCGACGCCGCCCGAGTCTGGACCGAGGCCGCCACCGGCCAAGACCTCCTGAATCGGCTCAAGGCCCTGCCCGGCTACGGCGAGGAGAAGGCCAAGATCTTCCTGGCCGTGCTGGCAAAGCGATTCGACGTGACCCCCGAGGGCTGGGAAGCCGCCGTCGGCCCCTTCTCCGACCCTGCCCCCCGCACCGTAGCCGACATCGACAGCCCCGAAGCCCTAGCCCAAGTCAGAGCCTGGAAAAAAGCCCAAAAAGCCAAAGGCAAAACCAAACAAGACTGATAGAGACAGCAGCGACGCGGGAAGCAGATGCGACAAGATCTGGGTCTCGCGGGATACGTCGATAAGCCTCTTGCAGCTCCCGATCCGAGGCTGCGGTGTCAGCGGCGGCAACGGCCGTGGCGGCGATCCGACGTCTGTGTTGCGTCTGACTCCGCGCGATGTTTTCCCGGTTTTTCAGACAGCATGTGCGAGGGCTGCCGGCCCCGATGATTTTGGAGGCTATCTGCGAAGAGCATTGTGTGGCCTTGACCTGGCCCGATGTGTTCCAGGAGTGAGCTTCCCCCCTAATCGTGGAGAGGTGGACTGTGCCTTGCTTAACTCCAAAGCGGCACTTCCCCTATCTGGTATCGGGCGTTGATGCGTTCGACGACGCTGTGCAAGGCAGGGCTCATCGCT
>JAPYOG010000088.1 GCA_028278785.1 Candidatus Poriferisocius anaerobius
ATCGTCGGGCTGAGAGGGTGTCCGCTGGCACCGACCGCTGAACCTGATCCGGATAACGCCGGCGAAGGGAGATGACGATGAGCGAGAGCACCAACGGCAGCGCGCCGACCCAGGAGCATTCCCCGCCCAGTGGCAAGCCTGCTCGGGAGAAAGCCTATGTGACCGGCGACCGGCACGATGTTCGAGTGCCGTTCACCCGGGTGAACCTCACCGCACCCGAGCCGCCATTCCTGCTGTACGACACCAGCGGCCCGGGCGCCAACCCCAGCGTCGGGCTGCCTGCCTTGCGGCTGGATTGGATCATCGGCCGGGGCGACACCGTCGAAATCGAGGGGCGCAGTCCCGAGCAGCGCGACGACGGGCGCCGGGCGGGTCGCGACAGCCGGGTTCCGGATCCGTTTGCGGGCGAGCGCCGTCCGGTGCGTCGGGCCGCCGACGGGTCGGTCACCCAGATGGCCTACGCCCGCCGGGGGGAGGTCACCCCGGAGATGGAGTTCGTCGCCGTCCGCGAGCAGCTCGACGCCGAGCTGGTGCGCTCCGAGGTGGCCCGGGGCCGGGCCATCATCCCGGCCAACGTGAACCATCCCGAGTCGGAGCCGATGATCATCGGGCGGAAGTTCCTCACCAAGGTCAACGCCAACATCGGCAACTCGGCGGTTGCGTCGTCGGTCGCCGAGGAGGTGGAGAAGATGACCTGGGCCACCCGCTGGGGCGCCGACACGGTGATGGACCTGTCCACCGGCGCCTACATCCACACCACCCGGGAGTGGATCATCCGCAACTCGCCGGTACCCATCGGCACCGTGCCCATCTACCAGGCCCTAGAGAAGACCAACGGCCACCCCGAGGAGCTCACCTGGGAGATCTACCGCGACACGGTGATCGAACAGGCCGAACAGGGGGTGGACTACATGACGGTCCACGCCGGGGTGCTGCTGCGCTATGTGCCGCTCACCGCCGAGCGGACCACCGGGATCGTCAGCCGGGGCGGCTCGATCCTGGCCGCCTGGTGCCTGGCCCACCACCAGGAGAACTTCCTGTACACCCATTTCGACGAGCTGTGCGAGATCTTCGCCGCCTACGACGTGGCCTTCTCGCTGGGCGACGGTCTGCGGCCGGGGTCGATCGCCGACGCCAACGACACCGCCCAGATGGCCGAGCTGGAGACCCTGGGCGAGCTCACCGGGCGAGCCTGGGCACACGACGTGCAGGTGATGATCGAGGGGCCGGGCCATGTGCCGCTCGACAAGATCAAAGAGAACGTGACCCTGGAGCAGCAGTGGTGCCAGGACGCCCCCTTCTACACGCTGGGGCCGCTCACCACCGACGTGGCCCCCGGCTACGACCACATCACCTCGGCCATCGGGGCAGCCAACATCGGCTGGTACGGCACCGCCATGCTCTGCTACGTGACCCCCAAGGAGCACCTGGGCCTGCCCAACCGGGCCGACGTGAAGGACGGGGTGATCGCCTACAAGATCGCCGCCCACGCCGCCGATGTGGCGAAGGGCCATCCGGGTGCCCAGGCGTGGGACGACGCCCTGTCGAAGGCCCGCTTCGAGTTCCGCTGGGCCGACCAGTTCAACCTGTCGCTCGACCCCGAGACGGCACTGAGGTACCACGACGAGACTCTGCCGGCCGAGCCGGCCAAGACCGCCCACTTCTGCTCCATGTGCGGCCCCAAGTTCTGCTCCATGAAGATCACCCAAGACGTGCGCGACTATGCCGCCAGCCAAGGGGTGGACGAGTCTGTGGCCATCGAGCTGGGGCTGAAGTCCAAGGCCGACGAGTTCCGAGACACCGGCGCCGAGATCTACTCGGCGGGGTCGTGAACGCTGACCCGGCAAGCTGCGCGATGTGGCGGGCCTACATCGCGGGCCGACTCGGCGGGGTCGTGAACGCTGACCCGGCAAGCTGCGTGACGTGGCGGGCCTACATCGCGAACCGACTCGGCGGGGTCGTGAACGCTGACCCGGCAAGCTGACATGGCTGCCGTCGATGCTGCCCCCTCGGCCACAAGACCGGTGGTCCCCCATGTTCCCCGGCTGCACGTCCTCGCGAACAGCGCCTCTCTGGCCGACGCGGCCTTCCGCGGCGGGGCGCCGGCGGTGCAGGTGCGGATCAAAGGGACGTGCGATGCCGGCGTTTTGGCCGCGTGCGCGCCCATTGTGGCCGCCGCCCAGCAGGCGAAGGCTGTGGTGATCGTGAACGACCGGGCCGACATCGCCCTGGCTTGCGGGGCTCACGGAGTACACGGCGGGGCCGGCGATCTGCCGGTGGCGGTGCTGCGAGAGCTGCTCGGGCCCGACTCGCTGGTGGGGGGCACCGCCCGAGACCCCGACACCGCCCTGCGCCACCAGGCCGACGGCGCGTCCTATGTGGGGGTGGGCCCGGTGTACGCCACCGCCACCAAAGCCGGGCTTCCCGAGCCGCTGGGGCCGGCCGGGGTGGAGAAGGTGGCCGCGGCGGTGGACATCCCGGTGATCGCCATCGCCGGCATCACCGTGGCCCGAGTGCCGGAGCTGCTGAAAGCCGGGGCTCACGGGGTGGCGGTGATCGGCGCGGTGGCCCACGCCCCTGATCCGGCTGCGGCCACCGCCGAGCTGCTGGAGGCCCTCGGTGTCTGACCTGTCCCCGAAGCCCGACGTCATCATTGTGGGTGGCGGCATCATCGGGCTCTCGGCCGCCTGGCAGCTTCGTCGAGACGGTATCGAGGCAGTGGTGCTCGACCCCGCACCCGGCACCGGGGCCAGCCACGCCGCCGCCGGGATGCTGGCCCCCATCCACGAGGCCTACTGGGGTGAGGTCCACATCTTGGAGCTGAACCTGGCCGCCAGCCACGCGTGGCCGGAGTTTGCCGGTGAGCTGGGGGCCGACACCGTGGACTATCGCCGCAATGGGATGCTCATGGCCGCCCACGACACCGATGACAAGGCGCTGCTCGACAACCTGGGCGACCTGCACGAACAAGAGGGCCTGCCGGTGGAGCGTCTCCGG
>JAPYOG010000089.1 GCA_028278785.1 Candidatus Poriferisocius anaerobius
CCCCCTCGCCGCCGTCGAAAGAGCCTCCGGCGCCCAGCCTGCCGTCGGTGCCCAAAGTGCCTCCGGCGCCCGCCCCGCCCCGCTCCGGTGCCCCGAGTTCGCCGCCAGCGGCGAACAGCGGGCTGCCGCCCCCAGGCGAGCCGCAACAGGTGGCGGTGACCGTGTTGGAACCCTCCTCGCGGGCCGGGCTGTACACCGTGGCCGCGGTGCTGTTTGTGGCCGTGGCGGTGCTGGTGTTCTTCGTGCTGTCGAATGTGCTGAACGACGGTGAAGGCGCCGCGCCTCCAGCAATTGTCACCACTCCTGCGCCGCTGGTTTCTGTGCCGAATGTGTCCGGCTTGTCGAGCCAGGCCGCCATTCAAAGGCTGCGGGAGGCGGGATTCGAGGTTGAGCAGATGTTCGCCTCCAGCGAGGAAGTGGACGCGGGCATGGTGATCTCCCAGACTCCCGAGGCGCCCGGCCAGTTGAGCCCGGGCGGCGAGGTCGGGATCACGGTGAGTTCCGGGGCCGCTCCGGTAGCGGTGCCCGGAGTGGTGGGACAACAAGCCGACGACGCAGCCCGCTTCCTGCAAGACCGGGGGTTCGCATCCGAGCTGCGCGTGGAGCAGGGCTCCACTGCACCGGCTGGCCAAGTGCTTCGACAAGATCCCCCCGCCGGTGCCGAAGTCGCCCCCGGGAGCCCGATTGCGCTCTTTGTGGCTGAGGGGCGCCAGGCCATCGAATTGCCCGATGTGATGGGGATGACGCCCGTGCAGGCCACTCGGGTACTGGTGCAGTCGGGTTTGGAGGTCAGCGAGGAAGTTCTCGAGCGGACTTCTGTCGAGGTGGAGGCAGGCCTTGTTGTCGACACCGATCCGAGCCCGCCTGCGTTCTTGCTGCCCGACACCCCGATCAAGATCGTGGTTTCGCTGGGCCCGGAGAGCATCGTGATGCCGAACCTGTTGGGATTGACTCCCGAAACCGCTGGGGCGAGGCTGGCCGAGTTGGAGCTTGTGCTGGTTGAGCCGGTGCCGGAGTGCGATTTTTTCAACGATGCCGATGAGCTGGTGGGAAGGGTCATGGACCAGTCTCCGCTGGCTGGCGAGGAGCATCCGCAGGGCACGGAAGTCACCGCCTGCTTGGGCAGGCCGACGCTGGGAAATCCGATTTCGGGAGATCAGCCGTTGCCCGCTCAAGACGCCGACGATCCCCAGGACGACTTGGCGCCGCGTCGAAACGCGGCCAGGGCCGCAGCTTCGCAGGTCAATTCAAGGTCGATTGCAGCCGCGAATCAGCCCGGCGCTCTGGGGAGCATCTCAAACTGGAATGCCTTGTCCAGCCGATTTGAATCTGAATGCGCTCGCCTGGCGGCAATTTACTCCGACATCCCCGGTTTCGAGGCGCAATGGAACCTGGAGCCCCCGTACCCGATGCCGGCAGTAGCGGCCAACCCCGTGAATTGGGCCGAAGGCGTTGACGGCGACACTCGCGGCGTCGACGACGGGTGTGCCGTGTCTTGGAGATAGGGGCGTTACCGGGCGGTTTGGGCCAAGAAATTGGCCAGAATGCCATGCCCGGATGAGGTGAGGATCGACTCCGGGTGGAACTGCACCCCCTCCACCGGATGCTCGCTGTGTCGAAGTCCCATCACGAGCCCATCATCGGTTTCCGCGGTGATCTTCAGCACGTCGGGCACTGAAGACCGCTCGACGATGAGCGAGTGGTACCGGGTGGCCTCGATGGGGTTGGGGAGCCCGGAGAAGACGCCCTCGGCGGTGTGATGGATGATCGACGTCTTGCCGTGCATGACCTGGGGGGCCCGCACCACTTGCCCGCCGAAAACCTCGCCGAGGCATTGCAGACCGAGGCACACTCCGAGTACGGGCTTCAAACCGCAGAACTGCTGGATGAGGGCGTTGCTCAAACCGGCGTCGGCGGGCCTACCCGGCCCGGGGCTGATGACCAGCCCGTCGGGATCGAAATCGAGGGCCTGTTCAACCGAGATTGCGTCGTGGCGGTACACGGTGGGCTCAGCGCCCAACTCGCCGAGATATTGCACAAGGTTGTAGACGAAGGAGTCGTAGTTGTCGATCACCAGAACGCGGGGGCTCACTGCCGCCACGCTATCTTGATCCGGTTCGGGGCGAGCATCGGATAATTTCCCGTCTATCCTTGCCCTATGGCCAAGCCGACCAAGCGCAGAGTGCAAGGCGGCCGGGTAACGCCAAGGGGCACCCGGCCCGAGAACGAGCCTGTTCCCAGGGTGCCGGCTTCAGCGGAGAGGATCAGTCCTGTCTGGGTCCCGGTGCTGATGATCGCGTTGCTGGTGCTGGGCGCACTCATGATCGTGCTGAATTACGTAGCGCTGCTGCCCGGAGACACCAACAACTGGTACCTGCTGGGAGGGCTCGGTCTGCTGCTTGCCGGAATGATGGTGGCAACGCAGTGGCATTAGCGTCAGCGGCCGTGGTGCTCCCGTAGTTACGGCCTTGTAGTTTGTACCCAGATTTCCCCACAGCCTGTGGATAACCGGCGGTACAGCAGGTCAGCCGGATAAACCCACGGCACACCACTAGTCGTCGATGGGGGCCAACAGGTCCATTTCGTCGCCGCAGTGGCGAGGCGGCTCGGGCTCTTCTGCTGGAGCGACCGTCATTTTGACTTCGGTGTAGCAGATGGGGCAGCGGTAGGCGATCTTCACCTTGCGCAGCTCTCCCGGGGGTGGTGGTGGGGGCAGCGGTTGGCGAATCATCAGCAGCACGCCGAAACCAAGTCGAACAAGGCTCACCCCGACCAGGATGGCAATCAGAACGCTCAGCCACACAGGCACGTCTAAAACCTAGCGGCGCCTGTACTGTGGGCCCATGGACGAGATGAATTTGGCAATGCTGATCTTGCGGGTGGGCATCGGTTTCACGTTTGCCGCCCACGGGTACGGCAAGATCTTCCAGGGCGGGCGCATCCCCGGAACTGCGGGTTGGTTCGACAGCATGGGGATGAAGCCGGGCAAGCTGCATGCCTGGTTGGCTGCGCTCACGGAGATGGGCGCAGGCTTGCTTCTGGCCCTCGGTTTTCTCACGCCGCTGGCAGCCGCAGCCATGGTCGGGGTCATGGTGGTTGCCGGGTGGACGGTTCACCGCCACAACGGGTTCATGATCGTGCGGGAGGGGTGGGAGTACACCTTCGTTTTGGCCCTAGCGGCCGTCGTGGTCGCCACCTCGGGCCCAATGGAGTGGTCGGTGGACAGCGCTCTGGGCATCGACGAAGACTGGGATGGCTACGTTGGCCTCGCCATCGCCGCCGCCGGCGGTGTGCTGGCCGGGCTCACGCAGCTCGTGCTGTTCTACCGCCCCCCCAAATCTGCCGATTAAGACGGCATCAGCGGCGCTGCTCGAAGACTATTTTGACGGCGCCCCGCGGACCGGCCTCGGCGGCGTGGGCGATGGCCTCGCGGTAGCGGTCCAAGGGATAGCGCGCGGACACAAGCCGCTCCAGCCCGGCGGAGGCCACCAGGTCGAAGGCTAGCTCAAAGCTGGTCGCCGATTGTCCGTCAGCCAGGGCCTCGGTGCCATACGTGTAGGCCCCGACAAGCTCGGTCTCCCGGTGCCACAAGCCGGTGAGGTCTATGCGGGCCGATTCGGGCATACCCAGCAGCACGACCCGGCCCCGGGGTCGGGTGATGGCGATGGCATCGGCTATCGACGCCGGGTTGCCAACCGCGTCGATCGTGATGTCCACCCCGCCCGAGAGGTGGTCGCCCAGCATCCGACAACCGCGGAATCGGCGAACGGCGCGGCGGACCTCATCGGGCTCAACCACTGAGTCGGCGCCCAAATCGGCGGCCAGATCCCGCTGGTGGGGATATTTGGCGGTGGCGATGATCGTTCCCGCGGGGGTCAGCGACCGCAGCGCTGCCACCGAGCACAGCCCCATCGTCCCGGCACCCAGCACGGCCACGGACGCACCCGGCTCAACTCGGGCTTTCAGAGCGGCATGCACTCCCCCGGCGGCTGGTTCCAGCATCACCGCGGCCTCGTCGCTGAAGTGCTCGGGAACCGGATGAAGCTGGCTCTGGTGGGCGACGAGCACTTCCCCCCAGCCGCCGCCGGTGCTCGAGCAAAAGCCTATTTGGATGCCGTCTTCGATGGCGCCGCCCAGCAAGTAGCCGTAGTCGTCGCCGTCGCCGGGTGCGGCGCCGCCGAAGGGCAGGGGCTCGTCTCGGGCGGCTGCTCCCAACACCGGTTCGAGAGCCAGCCGCTGTCCGCTCTCGTCGGTTCCCACCACCTCGTGGCCGGGCACGAAGGGGAAGGAGACCAGCGGCTCGAAGTAGCGGGAGGAGCGCCCCTCGACGGTGGCGAGATCCGACCCGCAAATGCCGGTCAGGCGAGGGCGGACGGTGTGCCAGCCCGGCCCCGGCAGCGACGGGGGGTCTATGTGGCGCAACCTCAGGGGGCCGATCCCCCCACCGGCGCCGGGGACGATCCGAGAAGCGGCGGCGGCAGCGGCATAGCGGGCCATTTTTCGCTCGAAGACCAATGCCTCCACCAGCCCAGTCTTGCCGTGCAGCCCTGCAATGGGCAACCGGGCCTGGCATTGCCGGTGGGCAGTCTCAGAGATCGATGTACTTGGCCGGGTCGCGGGGCGAACCCCGATAGCGGACCTCGAAGTGCAGGTGTGGCCCGGTCGACCATCCCGTGCTGCCGACGAGGCCGATAGTCTGGCCGATCTCCACTCGATTGCCGGGGGAGACGTTGAACTGCGAAAGGTGGGCGTAAAGCGTGCTCCACCCGCCACCGTGGTCGATCTGGATCGTGTTCCCGTAGCCCTCCCTATACCTGGCCTCAGTCACCGTCCCAGAGGCGGCGGCGAAAATCGGGTCGCCCATGTTGTCGGCGAAATCGAGGCCGGAGTGGAAGCGAACAGTGCCGAAGATGGGATGGATCCGGTTGCCGAACCCTGATCCTGCCTTGCTTGTCACCGGCCGGAAGAACTCGGGGGGTGCGGGTATCTCGATGTCGTCGAACTGGCCTTGGCGCTCCTGCTCGGCGAGGCGGGCCAAGTCTGCTTGGCGCTGTCGCTCCAGCTCGGCCAAGCGAGCCAACTCGGCTTCTCGCCGCCGCCGCTCTTCTTCGAGGCGGATCCGCTCGCGCTCGCGCTCGATCTCATCCTCGATGGCCGAAATGGCCTGGGTGAGCCCTGAGATCTCGTTTTCGATGTCGGCTTGCACCTGGGCTTCAACCTCGATTTGGACCAGGAGCTCGCTCCGCTTCCGATCCCACTCCTCTTGAAGTTTTTCTTGGGCTTCTCGGAGTTCGGACAGCTCGTCGAGCGCTTCGGCGATATCCGCTTGCGCCTGCGCGATCTCGGCCTGTGCCTGCTCGGCTTGCTGCACTGCTGCATGCTGGTCGTCGAGTACACGTCGGAGTCGGTCAATGAGCGCCTGGGCGCCGGCCCCCAGCTCTTCAACATAGAACTGGCGGCGAGCGAGGCGGTTGGGGTCCCCGTCTTCCAAGAGGAAGTTCGGCTTGTACACCAAGTCGAGGTAGATCTGAACCACTTGGCCTTGCAATTGCATGCGGATGGCCGCGATCTCCTCGTCGAGGTCAACAGCCCGCTCCTGTGCGTCGACCACCCGTGTGTGTGCCGCGGCCTGGGCGAGTTGAACCGATCCCAAGCGGGTTTCGGCCGCTGCAATCCAAGAATTGACCTCCCTGAGGCGAGCATCGACTTCCTCGATTTGGGCATCGGTGACATCTAGCTCTCTGATGGCGAACAAAGCCTCGCGTTGAAGCTGTTCCTGTTCGAGCTGGCGCTGGGCGATCTCCTGCCTCTTCTCCTCGATCTGCTGCTGGCGCTGGTCGATGAATGAGTCTTGGGCCGCGCCGGCTGGAGTGAAGACCAACGACAGGAGCACCGCTATAGAGACGATGACTCGAGAGGCTTTGCACATGGGAGGCCAATAATTCTAGCCCAGTGCTGCTGCCCCGGAGGTGACCGCGGGGAGCAGGGCGGGCGCAGCGGGAAGAATCTGGTCTAGGTAGAAGCGGCTCGAAGTCCGCTTGTTCTTCCAGAACTCAGGCCGATCGGCACCGGCTGCTTGCGAGCGGTCGGCGATGAGCCAAGCCCGAGCCATGATCCAACCGCCGACGGTGAGGCCCAGCATTTGCAGAAAGGGAGTGGCCCCGGCCAAAGCGTCGTCGCCGGGGTGATCCCTCAGCCAGCGGGCGGCTTCGGCCACCGCTTCGGCTGCTTGGTCGAGGGTGCTGTCCAGCCCGGTCATCTCCTGAAGCAGCATTGCCAGCGGCGCTCCGTTGTGGAGGGGCAGCTTGCGGCTGACGAGATCGATGGCCTGGATGCCGTTGGTGCCCTCGTAGATGGGGGCGATGCGGCTGTCCCGCCAATGCTGGGCGGCGCCGGTTTCTTCGACATACCCCATGCCGCCGTGGATCTGAATGCCCAGCGAGGCCATCTCGACCCCCATATCGGTACACCAGGCCTTCGATACCGGGATGAGCAGATCGGATCGCTGTTGCGCTCGTTGGCGCACAACCGGATCAAGATGCTTGGCGGCCCGGTCGGCGGCGGCGGCGTTGAGAAGGATCAAACCCCGCATGGCCTCGATGCGGGCTCGCATCTCAAGCAGCATTCGGCGCACATCGGGGTGCAGGATTATCGGAGACTGGGCGCCGGGCTCGGTGTCGGCTCGACGGCCTTGGCGCCGCTCGGCGGCAAAGGCGGCTGCCTGTTGATAGGAGCGCTCGGCCAGTGCGAGCCCCTCGAGCCCCACCAGGAGGCGGGCTTTGTTCATCATGGTGAACATCTGGCGCATGCCCTCGCACTCCTCGCCCACCAGTTCACCGACCGCCCCGTCAAGCTCCATGACGCAGGTCGGGCTGGCATGGATGCCGATTTTGCGCTCCAAGCCGATGCACCTGATGGCGTTTCGCCGTCCCAGCGAGCCGTCGCCTTCCACCAGGTGCTTGGGAACGATGAACAAGGAGATGCCCCGGGTGCCGGGCGGGGCGTGGGGGGTGCGGGCCAACACGCAGTGGACGATGTTGTCGGCCATGTCGTGCTCGCCCCAAGTGATGAAGATCTTCTGCCCCCACAACCGGTAGCTCCCATCGGCCTGGGGCTCGGCCCGGCTGGTGAGCGCCCCCACGTCGGATCCGGCCTGGGGCTCGGTCAGCAGCATCGTTCCCGTCCAGGCGCCGCGGATGAGCGAGGGGAGCCAGCGGTGCTTCTGCTCGGGGCTGCCGTGGGCGCTGATGGTGCTGATGGCGCTCTGGCTGAGCATCGGGCACAGGGAGAACGACAGGTTGGCGGCGGTGAACATCTCTTGGACTGCCACATCCACAACCAGCGGGAAGCTGGCCCCGCCGTGCTCGGGGTCTGCTGATATCGCTGCCCAGCCACCGGTGGCGTACTGCTGGTAGGCCTGTCGAAAACCCTCGGGCGTGACGACGCTGCCGTCGCCGTCGAGCACGCTGCCCGCCTGGTCGCCCGAGCGGTTGATGGGCGCAACTACCTCAGACGCCAGCCGGCCGGCCTCGGCCAAGATTTCCTCGGTGTGGTCGAGCCCAGCGTTGCGCCATGCGGGCAGTTCGGCCAGTTCGCCCAAGCCAGCTATGTGGCGCAACGCGAACGAGATGTCGTCGAGGGGGGCGGAGTAGGGGCTCATTTCAACTTTCCTCAGGGTGCTGGGGATTCGATGAGGCCAGCAGCGCTTCGGCTGCCGAGCCGGGGGAGACCTCTCGTCGCTCGACACGGCCGAGGGCCTTTGATCCGGCCTCGCTGTCGATGATCTGGAGAACGCGACCGCGCAAGCCCAGCTCAATGCGGTCCACCACTTCATTGCGGAGGCGGAGACCCCGGCGGCGCCCCAGCGCGCCGGATTCACGGAGGTGGGCGGTGTGGCGCTCGATTTCCACCCACAGGGCTTCGATGCCCTCGTTCTCTGTGGCGATTGTCAACACGACGGGTGGCCGCCAGTCGCCCTCAGGCCCGAGATCCAGCATCAGCTCCAAATCGCGACGCGCCCCTCGGGCGTCGGGCCGGTCGGCCTTGTTCACCGCGAAGACGTCGGCCACCTCCAACAGCCCGGCCTTGTTCGCCTGCACCGCATCGCCCCAGCCCGGGGTGACCACCACCATCGTGGTGTCGGCGGCCGCGGCGATCGACACCTCCACCTGTCCAACCCCCGCGGTCTCCACGAGCACGGGATCACACCCGACGGCATCGAGCACGCGAACGGCGTCCGGCACCGCCACTGCCAGCCCGCCCGCGTGGCCCCGGGTGGCCATTGAGCGGATGAAGGAACTGCTGCCGATGTGGTTGTCCATGCGGACGCGGTCGCCGAGGACGGCGCCCCCGGTGAGGGGCGAACTTGGATCGATGGCCAAGACGGCCGGCCGCTCCGCTCCCGAGGCAGCAGCCAGCCGCCCGGTGATGGTGGACTTCCCCGCTCCCGGAGCGCCGGTGATTCCGATGACCCGGGCATGCCCGGCCTGGCGGTGAGCCCGCTCGGAGACCTCGGAGGCGGCCCCGCCGGGTTGCTCCACCATGGTGAGCAGCTTGCCCATCGCACGCCGATTGCCGGCGGCGGCGGCCTCGAACAACTCGTCGAGCGGGGTGGGGCTCACCGGCCGGCGGCTTGGAGGGCGGCGGCTTTCACCGTCGACACCACTTGTGCGGCCGATGCGCCGGGCCCGAGGACGGCAGCCACTCCTGCACTGATGAGGGTGGCGACGTCTTCGGCGGGCACGATCCCGCCGATCACCACCGGCACGTCCAATGCCGCGTCGCGTGCCGCCTTCACCATCCGGGGCGCCAGGGTGAGGTGGCCGGCGTTGTGCATTGAGAGTCCGATCACATCGGCGTCTTCTTGCTCGCAGGCCGCCACAATGCTGTCGGTGGTCTGGCGCAGGCCCAGGTAGATCACTTCTATGCCGGCATCCCGAAGGGTGCGGGCCACCACCTTCAAGCCCCGATCGTGCCCGTCTAGGCCCAGCTTGGCGAGCACCACTCGTATCGGGGCCTCGTGGGGATGGGCCGGCGCCGGGCAGCTCGATATCCCGCTCATCGGCTCACACCACCGCGTTCTCAACATAGGTGCCGAACACCGATTCCAACGCGGCCACGATCTCTCCCTCGGTGGCGTAGGCCCGCACAGCGTCGATGATGGGTGCCATGAGGTTGATGTCGGGCTGCTCGGCGGCTTGGACCAGCGCGGCGAGAGATGCCCGCACTGCTTTGTCGTCTCGCCGGCTGCGAACCTGTTCGAGGCGCTTGAGCTGCAATTCCTCGGTGTCGTGGCCGATGGACAGCAAGCTGCTCTCCCCGCCATCGCCCTCGGTGAACTCGTTGACCCCGACGATGATGCGGCGCCCGGCATTCACCTCGCGTTCGTAGCGGTAAGCCGCGTCGGCGATCTCGCCCGCGAAGCTGCCGTCCTCGATGCCGGCGTAGACCCCCTCCAGCATCGAGCCGTTGCCGAGCTGGTCGATGCGGGCGAAGATCTCCTCGGCCTGCCGAACCATTTCGTCGGTGATCCACTCCACGAAGTGAGCGCCGCCCAGCGGGTCGGCCACCGAGGCTGCACCGGTTTCGTGGGCCAAGATCTGCTGGGTGCGGAGGGCGATGCGAGCCGCTTTCTCTGTGGGCAGGGCCAGGGCCTCGTCGTAGGAGTCGGTGTGGAGGCTCTGGGTGCCCCCCAGCACCGCGGACAGGGCTTGGATGGCCACTCTGGCGATGTTGTTCTCCGGTTGCTGGGCTGTGAGAGATGCGCCCGCGGTCTGGGTGTGGAAGCGGCACATCAGCGACTTCGGGTTTTCGGCGCCGTAGCGCTCTTTCAGCCAAGTGGCCCAGATGCGCCGGGCAGCCCGGAACTTGCCCACCTCCTCGAAGAAATCACTGTGGGCGTTGAAGAAGAACGACAGCCGGGGGGCGAAGTCGTCCACATGCAGCCCCGCGTCCACTGCCGCCTCCACATAGGCGAAGCCGTTGGCCAGCGTGAAGGCCAACTCTTGGGCTGCGGTGGCCCCGGCCTCGCGGATGTGGTAGCCGGAAATGGAAACCGGGTGCCAGCGGGGCATCTCCGCGGTGGTGAAGCGAATCAAGTCGGTGATCAACCGCACCGACGGGCGCGGCGGGAAGATGTATTCCTTTTGGGCCTGGTACTCCTTTAAGATGTCGTTCTGAATGGTGCCGCCGAGATCGGCCCGGCTCACGCCGTTCTTCTCGGCCACCACCACATACATGGCCATGAGAATGGCGGCCGGCCCGTTGATGGTCATGGAGGTGGTTACTTTGTCCAACTCAATGCCCGCGAAGAGGTCTTCCATGTCGGCCAACGTGTCCACCGCCACGCCGGCCCGGCCCACCTCGCCCTCAGACCACTCGTAATCGGAGTCGCGGCCCATGAGGGTGGGCATGTCGAAAGCGGTGGACAGCCCGGTCCCCCCGGCGCGGAGCAGCGCGTGGAATCGGGCGTTGGTATCGGCGGCGGTGCCGAAGCCGGCGAACATCCGCATAGTCCACAGCTTGCCCCGGTAGCCGGTGGGGTGCAGCCCGCGGGTGTAGGGGTAATCGCCCGGCCGCAAACCATCGCTGTAGAAAGGATCGAGGGGAATGCCCGACATGGTCTCGGCCATAGGCCAACCCTAGCATGGAAGTCCGATAGTTGGAACTGCAACTATTAGGGTATGCCCACATTAGAGTATGCCCGCAATTTTGCCGGTTGTCATCGAGGGTGGTGGCGAACCGAAGCCCTCACAGCGCAGAGAGAAGGGCTTCTGCTATCTGGATGGCGTTCAGGGCGGCCCCCTTTCGGAGGTTGTCGCCGGCCACGAACAACGACAGCCCGCAGGCCGTGGTGGAGTCGGCGCGGATTCGGCCCACCAGGGTGTGATCTGTGCCGGCGGCGGCCAGGGGGGTGGGAAGGTCGTCTAGCTGGACGCCGGGGGCGCTCGACAGCAGCTCGGTGGCCCGCTCGGGGCTCAGTGGGCGGTTGAACTCGGCGTTTATCGCCAGACAGTGGCCCGTGAACACCGGCACCCGCACGCAGGTGGCGCTCACTGCCAGATCCGGCAGCTCCAATATTTTGCGGCTCTCGTCGACCAGCTTGCGCTCCTCAGAGGTTTCCCCCGACCCGTCGCCGATCCGCGAGCCGCACTCTGGAACCACGTTGAAGGCGATGGGGGCGGCAAAGACGCAGGGCGCGGGAAACGAAACTGCCCGACCGTCGTGGGTCAGCGCGATGGCGTCGTCGGCCCCTTTGCGGACCTGCTCGTCGAGTTCCGCCACACCGGCCAGGCCGCCGCCGGACACGGCCTGATAGGAGGAGTAAACCACCCGGCGCAGCCCCGCGTCGTCAGCCAGCGGCTTGAGCACCGGCATGGCCACCATGGTGGTGCAGTTGGGATTGGCCACGATCCCCTTGGGTATGCCGGCCAGGGCGTGGGAGTTCACCTCGGGCACCACCAAAGGCACATCGGGATCCATCCGCCACGCTGAGGAGTTGTCGATAACAGTGGCGCCGGCTTCTGCCATTCTGGGGGCCAGCTCTCGGGATGTGTCCCCGCCGGCGGAGAGCAGGGCAATGTCCACCCCCCGGTAGTCGGCTGTGGCGGCGTCTTCCACCACGAGGTGCTGGTCCCGCCAGGCTGTGGAGCGGCCGGCAGAGCGGGCCGAGGCCATCAGCCGCAGCTCCTCGAGCGGGAAATCGCGCTGGTCCAACAGGCGGAGCATCACTCCGCCGACCTGTCCGGTAGCACCCACAACTGCGACTCTCACAGCGCTCATCCTACTTTCAGGGGTTTGAAGAGCCCCGGTCGTTATCGGGGGCGGTTATCGGGACAGCCCGAACGCCTCGTGCAGTGCCTGGGTGGCCGTGTCGGCGCAGTCTTGGCGGACCACACAGCTTATGCGTATGGGCGAGGTGGAGATCATCTCGATGTTGATCTGGTTGTTCGACAGCGTCTCGAACATGGTGGCGGCCACGCCGGGGTGCGATTTCATGCCTGCTCCCACCAAGCTGACCCGGGCGATGTCGCGGTTGGCGGTAACCCCGGTGGCGCCGATCTCATCAGCAACCGACCGGGTGATTTCCGCGGCGGTGTCGACATCGTCTTCAGGCACGGTGAAAGAGATATCGGTGATGCCGTGCTCAGAGGCGCTCTGCACGATCATGTCCACGTTCACCCCGGCATCGGCCAACCGCCGGAACATCGATGCCGCCACGCCGGGCCGGTCTGCCACCCCGGCCACGGTGATCTTGGCCTCCGACGCATCGGGGGTGACCGATCGGATGATGGGTTGTTCCATGGAGGGCTCCTCCTTGACCACCCAGGTGCCCTGCTCCCAGGTGAATGCGGATCGAATGTGCAGTTTGACGCCGTAGTTCTGGGCCACCTCCACCGAGCGCATAGCCGGTTTCGGGCAGCCCACAGCGGTCATCTCCAGCAATTCGTCGAAAGAAATGGTGTTCAGTTTGCGGGCGTCGGCACACACCCGGGGGTCGGTGGTGAACACCCCGGTCACGTCGGTGTAAAGCTCGCAGGCATCGGCGCCCAGCGTGTGGGCCAGGGCCACCGCGGTGGTATCGGAACCGCCTCGCCCCAGAAACGTCACATCGTCTTCAGTGCTCACCCCCTGCGAGCCGGCCACCACGGGCACCCGGTTCGCCTCCAGCGCCGCTTGGACCCGCCCGGGGGTGATCTTCAATATCTTGGCGTTGCCGTGGTTCGTGTCGGTGATGAACCCGGCCTGGCTGCCGGTGAAGGAGTCGGCGGAAACCCCCAAGTCGTGCAGAGCCATGCACATCAGCGCGCAGGCCTTGCGCTCTCCAGCGGTGATGAGCATGTCCAGCTCTCGTCCCGGCTGGGTTCTCGACACTGCCGAGGCCAGCGAGAGCAACTCGTCGGTCTCCTTGCCCATGGCGCTGATCACCAGCACCACTTGGTTGCCGCGATCTCGGAATCGGCGGACATGGTCGGCCACCTCGCGGATGCGCTCGGCGCTGGCCACCGACGTGCCGCCGAATTTCTGCACCACGAGAGCCACAGACGACAAGCTACCGGCCTGTGGGCACAACTCCGGTGGTTGTTCGGGGAGATTTTCGGGCTGATAGGCAATATCGCAGTAGCGGCCCTAGATTTCTAGCGATGGCTACCAGCAAGCGAGAGCGCCAAAGGGAGCGGCGCCAAGTCGCCCAGCAGCGGGCCAAAGCCACCAAGGCTCGCATGCGCTTGCGCTCGGGCGGGCGCAAGCTGGTCCTCATTGCGCTGGTGATCGCGGTGGCGGTGCTGATTCTCTGGCTGGTGCTCCGAAACGGGGACGACGGCGGCGGCGGCGTTCAGGCTGACGATCCCGCTGCCGAGTCGGCCGATGCAGATGCAGCCGCCGCTTTCCCCGAGCTGCCGCCGCCACCGCCCCCCGGCGAGATGGTGGCCGGGGAGGTCACCCCCTGTCCCGACCCGGCGACCCCGGAGTTCCGGGCCACCTCGTTCGAGTCGGCGCCGGGCCAGTGCCTCGACCCGCAACTCGACTACTCCGCCGTGTTCGACACCACCTTGGGCCCGATCAGGGTGGCCCTAGACCAGGAAGCCAACCCCGAGGCGGTGAATGCGTTCGCCGTGCTGGCCGACTACGGCTATTACGACGGCACGGCCATTTTCTACACTGATACCGATGGCGGCTATATCCAGGGCGGATCGCCTCACACCAACGACGCCGATGATCCGGGGCCCGGGTTCACGGTGGCGCCGGGCGGTGCGGGTGATTTTCGCCAGGGCCAGCTTCTGTGGTCGGCTGAGGGCGACTCGACCGGCCAGTTCGTTTTTGTGGCCTACGACGACTTTCTGCCGTCTCAGCCGGTGTCCGGGCTGACCAGCTTGGGAGAGATCAGCGACAACAGCATGACTGTGGTCTTGGATGCTCTGGTGCGCCATGTGGACGATCCCACCACCGCTTTTGGCGGCAGGCCGTCGGAATCGGTCATTGTCAATTCCATCGCCATTGAAGTCGGCGATCCAACTAGTGAAGGAAGCATTGATATGAGCGGATGTCCTCCGGTTGAGGGTTCGGGGTCTCGGGTTTTGGAGTTCGATGGTCCTCAGCCGATGTGTTTGGATGTGTCGCGGGGGTATACGGCGGTGTTCGATACGTCTGCGGGGGAGATGCGGGTTGCGTTGGATGTGGTGAACACGCCGGTGACGGCTAACAATTTCGCGGTGTTGGCGCGGTATGGGTATTACGACGAGACGTTGTTGTTCCGCACTGATCCGAGTATTGGGATTATCCAGGGTGGGGCGCCGCATACCAATTCTCCGTCTGATCCGGGGCCGGGGTACACGATC
>JAPYOG010000009.1 GCA_028278785.1 Candidatus Poriferisocius anaerobius
GAGCCCCGGTCGATGACCGGCTCGATCCACACTTTGGGTTTGCCCGGCCGGTTGGCCAGCGTCCAAGACGCAACCAGCGGCACATGGCCCGACCAACTCGGATCAGGCGACTCCACCGTCCGAGCCCAAATCCAGGCAATCGGCGTGAGCTTCTCACCATTCGGACCCGTCGCATCCGGGTACAGGTGCCCGATGCGCCGCTGGGCCTCGTCTCTCATCCACCGCCCATACGCCTCCACATCAGCCGCCAGCCCCTGCGCCCGCTCCCAAGTCGTGAGTGCCTTGTCAATATCTGCATGAACCGGCGGCAGCCCCGCGAATCGCGGCGGTATCTCGATCATCGCCTTGTTGATCAACACCGCCACCGGGTTCAGATCGCCGGCCAGCGCCTCCAACCCCAGCCGCTGAGCCTCCAGCGGAATCGCCCCACCCCCGGCAAAGGGATCCAAGATCGGCGGCGGCCCCTCCGGGAAGCAGCGGTCGATCTCCGCCCTAGCCTCGCCCAGCACCTCCGGGTTGTTGGAGTTCTCCCAGCGCACCAGCCGCTCCAAAATGCCGAACAACCGCTGCCGCTCCGCATCCTGCTCCGCCAGCGCCAGCGACTCATCCCCCGACGGATCATCCACCAACGACGCCCAAATCACCGCCCGAGCCGCCGCCAACGGCCGCCGAGCCCACCACAAGTGCAACGTCGACGGATGCCCATGTCGAATCGACTTCTCCCGCGCCGCCTCCGCATTGATCGCCGCCAACGGCAACGCCACCTCAATCAGCTTCGGCCGGTAACCCCTGTCCCCCACAGCGAGCCACGCTAGTACGCTCTCCCACACCTACCCCCAAGAGCCGCGTCGGTGGGCACTGTTTCCTCAACCTGCAACCCTTGTTATACATAATTCCATACTATATCCTAAAATATAGGTGTATTATGATATCACAAATCTGCAATTTGCTGACAGCGCCCGGCGACATGGCATCTCCGAAGAAGATGCCCGGCATGCGTGCCGGAACGCGATCCGCGTCACCCGCCTGGATGATCTCCTGATGTTTGTGGGAGCTGGCTACAGCGGTCTAATGCCCGAAGTCGGCGTCTCAACAAGATGCAAGACGCGAAGCTCCTAGAATCGTTCATGCGATGCCAGCTCGTTCTGAATATCTGAGGTGAACGACATGACCCCTTCCCTAAAGGAACTAATGGCAAATTCCGAAGATCCAATTTCACCACCAGGACTGAGGGACACGAACCTGTTCGGTTCTGCTATCGCTCGACCTCAAACTGCTCTAGGTGATGAGTTAAAATATCCGACTGTGGAAATGGCTGCTGCTGCATTGATGCATTCTATTATCTTGAATCATTGCTTCAACAATGGAAATAAGCGAACAGGCTTGGTTTCTATGCTGGCATTCCTAGACAAGAACTCTATGATTGCGACTTGTACTGAGGACGAACTCTTCCGATTTACCTTACAAGTCGCGCAACATCGCTTGGTGCCTCTTCATTATGACCAGATCGCTGACCGTGAAGTACTTGACATAGCCTATTGGATAAAATCAAATAGTAGACAAGTCACCAAAGGTGAGCGTCCGATTCCTTGGCACAGGCTAAAGCGAATATTGAGTTATTTTGATTGTAGCTTAGCTCCTGTTCCCGGCAAAGGAAACCGAATTGATATTCGTCGCAGAGTCGAAGAACCCAGCCTATTAGGAAGAAAGAAGGCAAAATATCTTTCAAGACAAGTTGCGTGGGGTGGAGATGGTAAAACTGTTGAGAAAAATACTCTTAATTATATTCGCAACGAACTCAAGCTAAACGAGGAAAACGGAATCGACTCTAGAGTATTTTACGAAGCTGAAGCCGAACCTGACGACTTCATCCAAACTCATCGAACCGTCCTACGTAGACTAGGCAAGCTTTAGCCGGTATGCGCGTTGAAACTGGGACCGAAAGAGTCTGACGGGATCCGCCACTTGGTTTGAGACCTCACCGTAGCCCCAACAAGATGGCCCTGCACATTTTTGTGGAGCTCAGGGTTGCTGTTACCAATTGGGGGTTCAAGTTGTCAATAGACCGCGGGCTTGAGAGTTGTGAGGATTAGTGAAACCCTGGGCGGTTCGCGCTGACCTGCCCTCTGGTCGAACGTACGCGCGAAATCATCAGATGAGATGTGATCAACCATGAGCAGGCTCCTAGAGGGTTGAAGCCTCACGCTGCCATCCGCCTTGGAGTCGGGGTGCCCCTAATTATCAAGTCCATATCAACGCCCTTCCGGAAGCCAAAGAGCCTTCGTGCCGCCCAAAGCCAGAGGCGTGTTGCAATCGGCACACTCCGTGGAGGTCGACTGCTAGCCAGCATCCTCCGTAGACCCCTCAACTGCTTCCAAGAATCGATACATGCCGGACGACGGGTTGTCGTTCGGAAACTTGGTTCCATCGCCTCTATGACGTTCTTCCAGTAAGCGGGCGCGGTTTGCGGCCTCAGCGCGCCGGGACATATAGGTTGCGCCGTCCAAGCTCTTGCCCCCGTTGGGATCGTGCCTTCTGACCCAACGCTTGGCAGCGGACGTATCGAGCCATGCCGTCTGGTCGTGAAAGTGCAGTAGAAGCCATAGCTCGAAACATGGATTCGACACCGCGACCTTCACATTGCTCGCTTTGGCGAGATCAAGGGCCTTTTTCAGGTTGGGGTGGTTCTGGGGCCACTCGACGTCGAAGATGCACCAGACCTCGTCAATCTCGCTGCCTTCGCCACTCACCTGGGCGCGTACATCGGCAGCAGCTTCTACCAAGGTCAAGGGAGCGGCGCCGAGGGTGTCATCGTGGATGCGGATATCGACCGAGGCAGCGTCGCGTACGGCAGGCTCGCGCTTCAATGCTTTGAGGTAGTCGGGCTCGATCCTCTGGCCTTCGCAGAACACCAGAAACGTGCGTCTGGGAACTCTCTGGGCGACTGTGCGCCGGAGTTGTCTCTGCTTGCGAGACCTCCGCTTGGATGGCTTGGCCATTTTGAGCAGGGGCTCAGAGACCGAGGGCCTGGCGGACGTCGGTGTGGTCAATCTCGGGAATGGCGCCAAAGCGTCCCTGGAGGTAGGCCCGCTCGAGGTTCAAGGATCGCCTCACCCGGTCGCCCCCGAATTCGGCCAGAGCTATGAGCCGGGTGGCGCCGTCGGATCCCTTCTCGGTGAGCCAGACCTCATCGCGATTCAGCGTGTTGAGCAAGGAGGTGTCGTGAGTGGCCAAGATGAGCTGGGCGCCGTGGGGGTTGGTCTGAGGATCTTGGAACAGTTCGAGGAGTCGGGCTGACAGCCGGGGGTGCAGGCTCGCATCGGCCTCGTCGAACAAGAGAACCTGGCCGTACTTGAGCGCATCAAGCGCCGGACCCAGCAGACTGAACAGCATCTGCGTGCCAGCCGATTCCTCTTGGGGCCAGAACTGGATGGGCCTGTCTCCATCGTGATGTACAAAGACCAGCTGTTCATGCGTAGCGCCGGTGGTCCGGTCATTCAATTCGACGATGTCGAAAGCTGTGATCCCTGGATCAGCAAGGCGTAGCAACTCCATAGCCGCCTCACCACGCGTCACGGAACCGAAAACTTTTTGCTTCCGTATGCCCGCGTCTTCAAATTGCGAATAGGTGTCCGAGGCAAGGGCGACAAACCTGATGGGCAGTGGGCCCCGTCCCCGATCGAATCCGTGGGCATTGATCTCGGCAATCTGCGAGATCACACGACCTGCTGCCTTGATGTCAGGGTCGCCCACGCGATTGGCAGCGGCCAGTAGCAGCGTTGTCGGTGTGAGCAGTTCTGTCACCCCGCGGGTTCCGCTCAAACCGCGGCGGAACTGAACCCCATCGCCTTCGCGCTCGAAGAGCATCCGCCGTCTCCGCTCGGGGTAGCTGCACAAGCTCTCGTACAGCACGGCAGAGTCGTCGACTTCAAGCTGGTAGCCATGACGGACATCGTCGACTACGAAGTCCAGGTCAAATGTCGAGGGCTGATCTGGCCCCTTGCCAAAGCGGTGGGGATCTCGAGACATGGAGCCGCCTCCTGCAAAGAGAGAGGTGGCCACGGCAAACGAGAGCCAATGCAAGGCATCCAGCACGTTGGACTTGCCTGAAGCATTGGGGCCATAGATGCCGGCGGTGGTCAGTACGCGCTCTGACAGGCGGTCGAAGCCGCGGGTAGCAGGGCGGTCGTCGTCCACAGCGATCATCGACAGCTCTACTGGATCGAGGATCGAGCGGTGGTTAGAAACCTGGAATCGCAACAGCATGGCGCAGTCCTCCTAGGCACAGAATAGCAATTTATACCACGATGTCGTCATAATCAGACGAAATCAACGTTTAAATTGCTATTTGATGAGTAGTTGCTGCGGAGCGAAATATGCGGCAGACAAGGTACCAGTAGACGTGATGCCCAAGTCCCCGTCAGAACTCATCGCTGGCACCGTAAGCAGCATCAATCGGCACGCGATAGCTGGCTGGTGGGAGAACTTCGACTGGCCGGTGGTACATAATCATCGGAGAAGCCAGTGAACTCGCAATTGCCCAACGTCGACTTCGAGCGCATCAGACCCTATGGCTCCCCTGCATCGCGGCCAGGTGGGTTTGAGGAGTTGGCTTGCACCCTGATCGAGGAGGCGGTTTGCAGGTGGCCCGACGGCACAAAGTTCGCCCGCTTCGGCAATTGCGGGTGCTCCGGCAGATTGTGTCCAGGCACAAGCAAGTTGCCTTGGCAGTGAGCTGCCGCTCTGAATTTGTGCCTGAAACGGTGGGTGATACCACGATGCCTAAAGTCGAGCACGAAGGCTACGGCGAGGCCGCCGAAGCAGCAGCCATCCGGTATGCCCAGCACTACGGCATTGGGTCAGTGAGCTTCCCGATGCTGAACCCAGAGTTCTCCAATCCGCTGTTCCTGAGGCTGGCTTGCGAAGCGCTGGCAACGCTGGGCCACGACAGCTTCCAGTTGGACTCTGCCGGGCTCACGACGGTTTGCGACGCCTTCTTGAGAGCAGTCAACGAGCGTCTCTCCAGCCGCCAGCGCTGTGACTTCGATCCGGAACGCCCCCTCGTGCAGCAAGCGGTACGCGCACTAGCCGAAGCTGCTGAATCCTCCGAAAGCACGACGATTGACCGGGAGACAGTGGAACGACTGCTCCAGAACATCCACCCCTCTGCTGAGTGGTCCAAGTCCCTCCTCAAGGGCCTCATTGGTGAGGGAGTCCTCATCAAGACTCCAGCCGGCTTCGGGTTTGGCTACCAGCGCCTCGGCGACATCGCCCGAGCTGCTCTGCGCGGCGAGAACACCGACGAAGAAATCAGGCAATGGGCAGACGGCCTTGGCCGCCACCGGTGGAGACACAGGGGAGTTCTCGGCGCACTCGCCGTCATGCTCCCCGAGGCCAGAGGCGTAGAACTCATCGAAATCCTCGCCGACGACAACGGAAGGGTCACCCGCGATGAAATCGAACTGTTCGTGGACAGCCTGGTACTGCGGTCCGCAGGGTCAGTCAGTCCAAAGACCCTCGGAATTGTGAAGCAATTACTAGGCGACGAAGATCTGCGAGAACAGCTATTCGATCAGTTCGTGCATCTGTCCTGCGTTCTAGGCCATCCTCTAAACGCCGACCAGTTCCATGCCTGGCTGATGGAACAAGGGCTGGCCGAGCGCGACGCTCAATGGTCACACTTCCTCGTCGAACAGACGGAGTACCAGACATCCGTGGAGCGACTGATCAACTGGGCGCGATACCAAAGCGGCGGTGCCGAAACGGAAGTCAGGCGGCTGGCGGGACTAATGCTCGGATGGATGCTGGCAACCTCCGACAACCGTGTCAGAGACCGGGCAACCAAGGCCCTGGTCGCTCTCTTCGAGC
>JAPYOG010000090.1 GCA_028278785.1 Candidatus Poriferisocius anaerobius
TGCACACTAGCTGCTGTTCAGCAGGGAGTTCGGGAGGCTTCCAGAAGGTCGGCGACGTTGAGGGTTAGGCCGGTTTGGGCGAAGTGGGGGGTGTAGGCGGAGAAGGGGTCGAGTAGGTACCGGACGGTGGGGGGTTCATCAGGATCGTCGGGGACGGAGACGACGGCTAGGCGCCAGTGGTCGGGGAGGGACTTGGCTTTGCTGATCTGCTGGGCGCTGATGTGGATCTCGGTGGTGCGGGGGAGGTGGCCTTTGACCTCGATGAAGTAGTGCGTGCCGGTTGCGGGGTCGATGGAGAGGACGTCGTAGCCGGGGTTGCTGTGGGTCTGGACCTCGGGGTTGCGTCCGAGGGATCGCTCGGCTTCGACGACGGCGGCGACGGCTCGGCGGTCGGTCTGCATCTTGTCGGCTGCCTCTTGGGGGTCAGGCGCCATGCCGCGGAGCTGGTCGATGAGGCCTTGGGGGACGACGATAGCCGCGCCGACGACGGTGGGCGGGCTGTTGTGGAGATCGCTTTCCCGATCCAGGTCAAGCCGTCGGCGGGCCAGCCGAGCAGCTAGCTCGTCAGCTCGTGCCCGGGCCCGGCCGGAGTTGAGCCGGGGCTTTTGGCCAGCCAGCTCCTGTCTCTTCAGCTCCTCGGCCCGCTGGTCCCAGTAGCGGATCTCGGCTTCGAGGCGCTCCCTCACGGCCTCCCTGACTTTGGCGACTCGGGCTTCAGTGACACGGTGGATTTCGTCGAAATGCGGCTGGGACAAGTACACGATGGCCCAGCTCTTGGCGGTCTCCTCAGCGGTGTGATCGGCCCAGTCCATGTCGAGACGGCCCTCCAGCAGCGCTCGGTCTTCGTCCGTCAGAGGGGCGTAGCCGATATACGGCTCGTTGCCGGCGTTCTCAGCGTTGCCGTATTGGTCGATCTCCACATACTGGAACCGCCGCGACACCACCTGGCGATGCCCGTGGACCTGTCGTCCGTCGGTGACAGAGTGATCGAGGTAGACCAGCAGACGGGGGCCGGTCGACCCATCCCGGGGGTCAACCAGAGTGGCGCCCCGGGTCAACGTGTGCTCGTGGTCGGCGAGCACCTTGTTGATGACTGCGGACAGCAAGGGCGTGCCCGGCGAGATCAGCTCGGCTCGGTCGCCTCCTTCGGCCTGGATGCAGGCCTTGTCGAAGGCCACCCTTTCGTATCGGTCGTGTACAGGGCCGAGTGCCGGGTCGGCATGGGAGCGGATTGCCGCGGGAATGCGGGTGATCTCGTAGCGGCCTCGCTCTCGTCCGGCGATGCGCCCACCGTATTGGCGAAGGGCCTCGGAGAAGAAGGCGTGGACGAACCACGGTTGCAGCTTGCGGGCCCGGGCCCGCTCCATGTCCTCTCGGATCTTGTCGTTGGCCGCCGGATCGGCCAGGCCGCCGACCAGTGCCCGCTTTTCCAGCACACCCACCAACTGGCCGCCGATGTCGCCCTCGATGACTTCTTGCATGTATTCGAGGTGGACGGGATCGTCGTCGGCGGTGATGGCCTTGAGCAGCAGCTCTTGGAGAGAGGTATTGATGTGGGAGTCGCCCAGCACGTCGTAAACCTGGTCGCCGTACACGCCCCGCTGCTGCTCGATCTTCTCGAACAGCCGGGTGAACACCACTCCCTCCCTGGTCTCGTGGGCGACCATGTTCCACAGGTGGCAGGGCCGCTGCTGGCCGATTCGGTGGATGCGCCCGAACCGCTGCTCGATGCGGTTCGGGTTCCACGGCAGGTCGTAGTTGACCATCATGTTGGCCACCTGGAGGTTCACGCCCTCGCCGGCGGCGTCGGTGGCAACCAGCACCCGGACTGCGGGGTCGACCCGGAACCGGTCCTGGATGGCCCGGCGGTCGTGGCGCTTGATGCCGCCGTGGATGACCGCCACCGCCTCGGGTCGGCCCAGCTCAGCGGCGATCCGCTCGGCCACGTAGTCGAGGGTGTCCTTGTGCTCGGAGAACACGATCAGCTTGCGCGGGCCTGATGGCGCGTCGCCGCCGTCGGGGTTCTCACCCTTGCCGGTTCGGAACTGCTCTGAACGCAGCAGGCCCCGCAGCTCGATCCACTTGGTGTCCTCCCCGCCGGCGCGCACCGCGTCGGCCAGCTTGACCAGGCCTTCCAGTTCTGCCGCTTCTGCCTCGATCTCCTCGGCGGTGGCCGAAGCAGTGGCGGCGTCGATCGCATGGTCTTCAAGCCCCTCGAGCTCCACGTCGTCGAAGTTGTCGAAGTCGAAATCCTCCAGGTCGGCGAACCGCACCCCCCTGGGCAGGTCCGCCACCGACACGGGCCTGCCCCCAGCAGTCAGGCGGCGCAGTTCGGCCGCTTGCTCGGAGAGCCGGTCGCGGCGGCGGCGCAGCGAGTGGTAGATGGCCGCCGGCGACGAGGCCAGCCGGCGTTGGAGCGCGGCAAGGGCGAACCCGAAAACGATCCCCCGACGGCGGTCTCCCTCCTCCTGCATGCGAGAAGCCCGGTCCATGCCGCTGCGCACATAATCGGAGACCGCCTCGTACAACTCCTGCTCGGGTTCGGACAGCTCGAAGTTGACGCTGTGGGCGAACCGCTGGGGAAACAGCCGCCGTCCCTCAAATGTGCGCAAGCTCTCCTTCACCAACCGGCGCATCACGTCGTCGGTCTGGGGCAATTCACCGTCCCGAAGGCGCCCGGCGAACCGCTCGGGGTCGATGAGGGTCATGAAGGCCAAGAAGTCCTCGTTCTTGCCGTTGTGGGGGGTGGCGGACAACAGCAGGAAATGGCGGGCTCGGTCGCGCAGCACCTCGCCCAACTCGAACCGCCTGGTCTTGCGCAGCTCGTCGCCGTAGAGGTGGGCCGACATCTTGTGGGCCTCGTCCACAATCACCAAGTCCCAGTCGGCCAGCTTCAGCTTCTCAATGAGGTCTTCGGCCCGTGACAGTTGATCGACCCGGGCCACCAGCAAGTTCTTCTCCAGAAATGGATTGCCGGTACGCGACGCCTCCACCGCCGAGCGGGACATGAGCTCGAAGCTGAGGCCGAACTTGTCCCACATCTCGTCCTGCCACTGCTCCACCAGGCTGCCGGGGGCGACGATCAGACAGCGGGCCACATCGCCCCGCAGCATCAGCTCACGTATCAAGAGCCCCGACATGATGGTCTTGCCCGCACCGGGATCATCGGCCAGCAGGAACTTCAGCGGGCGCTGCTCCAAGAACCGCTTGTAGACGGCGTC
>JAPYOG010000091.1 GCA_028278785.1 Candidatus Poriferisocius anaerobius
CCCAGGGCTTCCGCCTGGTCACCGTCACCACCGACAACACCGCCCTTGCCGTCAGCGTCACCGCCCACCGCCAATCCGTCCTAGACGCCCTCAGCGCCAACGCCACCACCGCCAAAGAGCCCGCCGGCGAATCCCCCTGCTGAGCACCTACCCGTCCTGAGTCTCCAGGGCGCCCAGCCATGATCTATTGATATATTAATCATATCAAAACTTGATACGATAAATACTTGATACGATGAATACTCGTGTCATTGTGCATCTTTGCCGCCCCGGAACCGGACGACGCCGACTTGCTGGTTGTCGAGGAGATCGAGCGCCTGCGGATCGAGCTCTCCCACTATGTGCGGCACAAGCCCCGAAGGTGGGCCGGGCATCTTCGGAGAATGAGCCTGGCTCGAGCAGTCCGCGGCTCCAACTGGATAGAAGGATACCGGGCCTCCCTCGACGACGTGCTCGACGCCATTGAAGGGGAAGAGCCAATCGATGCGACCGAGGAGACCAGATTGGCCCTGACCGGATACAGGGACGCCATGACGTACATCCTCCAACTCGCGGAAACCAAAGCCCGAATCGACGAATCCCTCTTGAAATCCCTCCACTTCATGATGACCAAACATGATTTGAACGCGCGGCCTGGCTTATACCGGCCGGGGGCTGTCTGGGTGGAGGACGGGAACGGCGACCGCGTCTACGACGCACCCGGTGTGGAACTCGTCGAGCCGCTCATGGCGCATCTAATCGAGGCTCTCGACGAGGACGCGTCCGTACCGGTCATGTTCCGAGCTGCCATGGCCCACCTGAATCTTGTGATGATCCACCCCTTCCGCGACGGCAACGGCCGCATGGCCAGGGCTCTGCAAACAATGGTGCTCTCTGGGGAGGGAATCGTCTCCCCCGTCTTCTCCTCGGTGGAGGAGCACTTGGGCCGAAACACCGACGACTACTACCAAGTCCTATCCGAGGTGGGCCAAGGCAGTTGGCATCCCGAGAACTCGGCCCGCCCCTGGATCCGATTCATGCTCAGGGCTCACTATCGGCAGGCGTGGACGCTGCGGAGGCGCATTTACGAAACTGAGCACCTCTACGACAGCATCGCCCAACTCGTCAGCCGCTGCCGCCTGCCGAGCCGGGTCACAGGTGCTCTGGCTGATGCCGCCCGCGGCCGGCGGTTGCGGCGGTCGATCTACGTGCACCTCGTGGAGCTCACCGAGGGCGACCCGATCTCCGACCTCAGCGCAAGCCGGGATCTGAAGGCCATGGTTGACGCCGGCTTGCTCGAAGCCAAAGGCGCGGGACGCGGCCGCACCTACCACGGCGCCGAAGAGCTGCGCCGCCTCTGGCTCGACATCCGAGCCAACCGCCCTCCAAGAGCCAACGACGATCCCTACCTCACTCTCCCCCAACAGGCTCTGCCGGGCTTTTCAGCATGATCTTGGCGGTGAATCGCGAAGGTGTCACCAGGGGTGGGTATTCTCTGGTTATGGCTGGTCAGGAGGCTCCGATGCCTTCAGCGGAAGGGAGCGACGCACTGGCTGTGCTGCTTGAACAAGGGGTGGTTTGGGGGGATTCTGCCCAGTGGCTTCCGAGGTTGCCGCAGGACTCGGTGGACTTGTTCTTCACGTCGCCGCCCTATGCCGATGCTCGGGCATACTCCAAGGTCAGCCCGGACAAGTACGTGGAGTGGTTCCTGCCTTATGCGGAGGCCATGCTCCGGGCCATCAGGGAGACCGGTTCCTTCGTGCTCAATATCAAGAACCGGGTGGCCAAGTCGGGGCCACTGCGAGGCCAGCGCCATCCGTACGTGTACCAACTCGTGATTGCCCTGCAAAACATGGGGTGGCGGTGGACGGAGACGTACATCTGGAGCAAGCCCAATGCGATCCCCGGTCGTTTCGGACCCCGCACTAAGGACGCGTTTGAGTACGTCTACCACTTCACCAAGGGGCCCAATCCGTACTTCGATTTGGATCCCGTACGGGTGCCGTATCGAGCAGACGAAGCTGAGATCAAGCGTCGGCTAAAGGACACCAACGGCCGGCGAAACACCGATGCCGGATTTGGCCGAGACCGGACTCGGACCTATGGCCGCGGTGGCGCTGACCCAGGGAACGTCATCACCGTGGGCCAGACCTACAACCAACACAAGGGCCCTGCCGGACAGCACACCGCAGTCATGCCTGAAGGCTTGGCAGAGTTCTTCGTCCAAGCGGTCTGCCCGCCCGATGGCATCGTCATCGACCCATTTGCAGGTTCGGGCACGACAGTCACAGTTGCCCGCCGACACGGACGGCGCTCCGGTGGAATAGAACTGCACGCCGAGTACGCAGCAGTCGCCAAGGAACGCCTAGCGAGCGATTATGCCCAGGAAGAGTTGGGTCTGCTCCGTGTCGCTAACTGAGTCCGACAGCGACCTTCTTGCCAGTGCCGGAACCACCGCCAGCCCCACAATTCGTCGTCAAGCAGTAGCTGTTCTGCTGCGCCAATCAGAATCGGCGAGGGATGATGCCGCCACCCTTCTTGGACAGGGATTTGTTGCCGCCACTCAGCCATCGTTCCACTACATCCCCAAGGGCGATGCCATGGCCACCGAAGCGGCCTTTGACGAGGCCTATCGGAAGTTGGCTGGACATACAAACGGGTTCACAGACGTCTCCCTACCGCGTCTCACCGCGGCTTTGACAGAAGCTCCAGAGACTCTGGCACCGCTGCGAATGATCCTGGGATCCACCCACAATGAACTGGCATGGGCAATGAAGCTCGCCCGTCCAGGCATCTCCACATCGGGGTCCACGCTCAAGAAGTTCGAGCGAAGTCCCGCACCTGACCACTCCTCAGCCAAGCGAACCGCCATGATCGACACCATTGCTGCTGCGGTGCTTGCAGTCATGGATCGGAGCATCCTCCAAGTGCCCGACTCTGTTCAAGATTTCTTCCATTCCAAACTCGACAAGCGGGACACCTTGCACGGCTGGGACACGGTTGCCGCTTCGACGGAGGGTGTGCCCTACTCAGCCTTGCTCTACCAGAGATACGTCGGAGGAGTCTGGCGTCAAGTTCAAGACGCCTACTCCGAAGTCAAGGGCGACAACCTGTTGGAGCAGCCAATTGCCGATCTGTTCGACGACCATCACATCCCTTACTACCGCTCGGGAACAGGCGCTTCTGGGGCTGCGCAGACCGCAGATTCGTTCGGTTTATCGCCTGGACCTGATTTCGTGCTGCCCGAGGAGTCTCCTACGGTGATTATCGAGTCGAAGATTGCCGAAGACGGAGGAACCGCTCGAGACAAGGCCGCTCGCATCAAGAATGCCGCCGACGCGGCCAAGGAGCGGGGTCTGCTCCCTTGCGCAGTAGTGGACGGCAAGGGATGGTCGGAGCGACCCAACGCTCTGGTGGATGTGGTGATCGCCACCGATGGCCGTACCTACTCCCTGTCCACTCTCCCTCACCTACTCGACATCCCTGAGATCATCGACATCATGCCCGGCTAAGACACCAGGGATGCGGGGGGGGGTTAGCGGTAGCGGCGGATTATGGCGGTGGTGTCTAGGCGGTTTTCGCCGGCGGCGGCGGTTGCCTGGGTGTAGCGCTGGCAGAGCTCGACCAGGGGGACGGGGGCGCCGAGCCCGGCGGCGGCGGCGGACACCAGGGACAGGTCTTTGACCATCCAGTCGATGGCGAAGCCGAAGTCGAACTCGTCGGCCACCATGGTGTGGCCCCGGTTCTGGAGATACCACGATCCGGCCGCCCCCTTGGTGACCGCGGCCAGCACCTTCTCCATGTCGAGCCCGGCCCGCTCGCCGAAGGCCAGCGCCTCGGCCGCCCCCTGCACGGCCCCGGCGCAGAGGATCTGGTTGACCATCTTGGTGAGCTGCCCGCTGCCGGCCGGTCCCATGAGGGTGACTGCCGAGGAGTAGGCGTCCATCACCGGGCGGGCGGCGTCGAAATGCTCCGGCTCACCGCCGCACATCACCGTCAGCACGCCGTTCTCGGCCCCGGCCTGTCCCCCGGAGATGGGGGCGTCCAGCCAGCCGATCCCCCGCTCGGCGCACACCCCGGCCAGCTCCCGGGCCACGTCGGCCGACGCGGTGGTGTGGTCCACCAGCACCGACCCCGCGGCCATGGTGCCCAGCGCGCCGCCGTCGCCCAGCACCACCGCCCGCAGATCGTCGTCGGCCCCCACGCAGGTGAACACGAACCGAGCCCCTTCAGCCGCTCCCGCCGGTGCGGCGGCCACCATCCCGCCGTGTTGCTCGACCCAGCGCTCGGCCACCGCGGCAGTGCGGTTGAACACCCGGACCTCGTGGCCCCCAGCAGCCAAGTGCCCGGCCATGGGGAACCCCATGTTGCCCAGCCCGATGAATGCACACACGCTCATCCGGGCTACGTTAGCCACCCAGATCCATCTGGGAGGGTACGGCCATATTTGACCGAATTCCTGCGAGGCAGCGCCACGCGGGTGTTCAATATGGGTAATGAACATGATTGAGCACATCTTCCGTCGTCGGGATCTCGGGGTGATCGACTCCCTCATCGGGGCCGGCATCCTGGTTGTCGCCGTGTTCGCGTGGGCAGAGCGCTCCGAGAAGGTGGTCGACCCCAACCGCGAAGTGGTCGACAACTGGAAATGGCAGCTCTGGCAGATCGGCCCCCTGGTGTTCTCCCTCATCGGCGTCTGGCTGCTGTGGCGCAACACCAGCAAGGCGCCGTGGGTGCGCACGCTCTGCCTATCCACGCTGGCCTTGGCCATCCTGCTCAACCAGTACACCGACGTCTTCAACCACAGCAACAACCTGTGGCTCACCATCGACCCGTTGTTCGTGGCCTGCGCCACCGTGGCCGCCGCCACCGGATGGAGTCGGATGATGGCCCAGCGTCAGGGCTTGGCGCCGTTCAACCCGTTCACCCCCATTGCCACGCTAATCGCCGCGGGAATGGCCGTGGCGATACTCGTCAACGCCTACTTCACCAACGATGAGGGAGCGTGGACCATCCTCGACCCCCTGATGATCCTGTCCTTGCTGATCTGGGCCTCTGCCGCCCGCCGCACCAACGTCGGCGATGCCATCTGAATGACATATGTCCCTTGTTTGCGAGCCTGAGCGGACTGGGCGAGAGGCGGCAGCCGGGAGAGCCGCCGGATTTTAGCGGAAAGCCGTCGCTCTGTGCCGGGGCATCGGGCAACCGCTTGCCGGGCAGATGTGGCTACGCTTTCGCCATGGCCGATCCGATGGCCGCAGCAGCAGGGGCCCAGCCCGAGCCCGCCTCCACGGTGGATTACCGGCTGGTGCGCGCCCATGTGCTGCATCGCCTCAAGAGCGGCTCATGGGCGGCCGAGGACGTGTGCGACGCCCATCCCGAGCTGGTGCGGGCCGGTCGGGAGGTGGGCGCCGCCGCAGGCGAGCCGTGCCCGGTGTGCGAGGGCGGCAGCCTGTCGCTGGTGTCGTACGTGTTCGGACCCCGATTGCCGGCCCACGGACGCTGCATCTCCCACGCTGCGGAAATCGCCAAGCTGGCCCGGCGCAAGGGCCGCTTCACCTGCTATGAGGTGGAGGTGTGCCCCGAGTGCCACTGGAACCACCTTCTGCGCAGCTACGTCCTACAACCCTGCTGACACCCGCCTCAACCGGGTTGCAGCCACAGATGCGGGACCTGCTGACACCCGCCTCAACCGGGTTGCAGCCACAGATGCGGGACCGGGCCGGCGCATAGCAGGCCTGCGCCAATCAGAATCCCCCGTGCCGCAGGGGTGGGCTACAGTAGGGGCAACCGCCGGCAGCCCCAGCGCGCTGGACGGGGAAGGAGAACAACGATGGGCACGAAGCTCACTGCGCCGGCCGTCAGCAGGCGCAAACGCAGCCTTGGCGCCGACCCGCTCGTCATGCTCACCGCCTACGACGCGCCCAGCGCGCGCATGGCCGACGAAGCAGGCGCCGACCTGATCCTGGTGGGCGACTCGGTGGCCATGGTGGTACTGGGCCATGACGACACCATGAGCGTGACCATCGAGGAGATGGCCCACCACACCGCGGCGGTGGCCCGCACCCGCCCCCGGGCGATGACGGTTGCCGACATGCCGTGGATGAGCTACCACGTATCCGCCGCCGACACGGTGACGAACGCGGCCAAGCTGGTGCGCGCCGGCGCCCAGGCCGTGAAGCTCGAGGGGGGTGCAGAGCGGGTACACATGATCGAGGCCATCATGTCGGCCCAGGTGCCGGTGATGGGCCATCTGGGGCTGACCCCCCAATCGGTGCTGGCCTTGGGCGGCTTTCGGATGCAGGGGCGCAGCAGCGAGGCGGGCCTGAGCCTGGTGGCCGACGCCAAGGCTCTGGCCCACGCCGGGTGCTTCGCCATCGTGTTGGAGGCGATGCCGGCCGCAGTGGGACGGCTCATCACCGACGCGGTGGACGTGCCCACCATCGGCATCGGCGCCGGCGGCGACTGCGACGGACAGGTGCTGGTGCTCCACGATGTGGTGGGGCTGGAGAACAGGACCACCCCCCGATTCGTGCGCCGCTACGCCTCGCTGCATGACCAGGGGGTAGAAGCTCTGGCCCGGTTTGCGGACGACGTCCGCTCTGGGGCTTTCCCCAGCCGTCACGAGTGCTACGAGATGAGCTCCGAGGAAGAAATGGCGCTTGGCCTGTACGCACACCGGAAATAGCCGGTAGAGTTCTGCGTGCAATTTATAGCCCTGCCCCGCTAGCCGGGGCCCCGGTTGGCGCCGGGTCCACAGGGAGGTGAGCTCGCCGTGCGGGCATACGAAATGATGATCATCATGGATGCGGGTGTCGAAGAGGCCGATGTCTCCGCCCGGGTCAAGCAGGTAACCGAGAACGTCGAGGCCCATGGGGGCCGGGTGAAGACCGAAGATCGGTGGGGCAAGCGCCGCTTCGCCTACGAGATCAACCATCAACAAGAGGGCTACTACCTAGTCCTCGAATTCGTGACCGAGGCGCGCGAGATGGGCACCATAGAACGTCTCCTTCAACTCGCGGACGATGTGGTCCGCCACAAGCTGGTCCGTCTGCCCGACAAGGAAGCCGCCCGACGCGGCCTCTTGGGCGACGGCGCCCCCCTGGCTGCGGCCGGGTAACCCAAGGAGACGAAAAGATGGCTTTTGACAACACGGTGACAGTTACCGGGAACATCACCAGAGACCCGGAGCTGAGGTTCACACCAGGCGGCAGCGCGGTTGCCACCTTCGGGCTGGCATGGAACCGCCGCTGGCAGAACCGCCAGACCAACGAAACCGAAGAGCAGGTGTCGTTTTTCGACGTTACCTGCTGGAACACCCTGGCCGAGAACGTGAGCGAGAGCCTGATGAAAGGCACTCGGGTGATCGTGAGCGGACGACTCGAGCAGCGGTCGTGGGAGTCGCCGGACGGCGAGCGGCGTTCCAAAGTGGAGATCATCGCCGATGAGGTCTCCCCCTCGCTGAGGTGGGCCACCGCAGAGGTGGTGCGCAACGAGAGGCGCGACGGCGGAGGCGACGGGGGCCGCTACCAAGGAGGAGGCGGCGGGGGCGGGCGTCCGGCACGCAACCAGGCGCCCGATTACATCGCTGACGAGGAGCCATTCTGATGGCCAAGGGTCCCAAAAAGCCGAAGGCCAAGGACACCGGCCGGCGCCGCAAGAAGAAGGTGAGCGTTCTCACCCAGGAAAGCGTCGGCTATGTGGACTGGAAAGACATCAACCTGCTGCGGCGGTTCATGTCCGACCGGGCCAAGATCAGGGCCCGCCAGGTAACCGGCAACAGCCAGCGCCAGCAGACGGAAATCGCCCGCGCCATCAAAAACGCCCGAGAGATGGCATTGCTGCCCTACACCAACCGGATCACCACTCAGCGCAGCTCGTCGCGGGCGCGAGACGACTCCCGCTCCGACAGGCCGGCGCCTCAGCCCTCCGCACCGCCGCCCGGGATGCGGCCTGTTTCGGACGCCGATGAGGACGCGCCAGAGCCAATGGACATGCCCGTCGGCGATGCCGGGGCCGAAGAGGCCGGGGGGGTGGCCCTCAAACAGGCAGCCCCAGCACAGGAGGCTGATTCGGGAGCGCCGGTGGCCGAGGAACTGGCCGAGGAGCAAACGCAGCAACAGGTCGAGGAACTGGCCGAGGAACTGGCCCAGGAGCAGACACAGCAATGAAGGTTGTGCTGCGAGACAACGTCGATCCCCTGGGCAAAAAGGGCGATGTGGTGGAAGTGGCAGACGGCTACGCCCGAAACTTCTTGATCCCGGCGGGAAAGGCGTTCAAATCCTCTCCGGGGGCTGAGCGCCAAGCCGAGCGGATGCGCGAATCCCGCGAGCTGAAAGACGCCAAAGAGCTGGCCGAAGCCCAAGAGATCGCAGCGAGGCTGGTGTCTGCTCCCATCCGCATCACGGCCCGGGCCGGGGCCGAGGGGAGGCTCTTCGGCTCGGTCACCACCGCCGACCTCGTGCGCGCGGTGGCCGAGCAGGCCAACGTCATGCTGGAGCGCAAGGCCCTTGAGTCCGACGGGATCAAGGAGCTGGGCAGCCACACGGTCACGGCCAGACCACACCCCGAGGTGGAGTTCCCCCTCACGGTGGAAGTGCTCGTCGCCGAATAGCCCGCCGAACAGCCCCGAGATGGGTGCAAGTGGACAAATCCCCAGGTTGTCCACCTAAATCCAGTGCCCTTCACGTAGCAACCCACAGGCAGTCTTTGCCACAGTATGCAACCGTGGACGCCAGCGGCGCAGACTTCAACTGTCACAGGCCATGGATAGGCTCCGGGGCCGAGTGATGAGCGATCCCTTCGACTATTCCGACAACAGCCACGCGGCGGCGCCGGCGGGCCGGGCGCGAAAAGTGCCCCCGCACGACCTCGACGCCGAAGAGGCGCTGTTGGGGGCAATGCTTCTGAGCCGCGACGCCATTTCCGACGCGGTCAATCTTCTGCGCCCCGAGCACTTCTATCGTCCCGCTCACGCCCATGTCTATGAAGCCATATGCGCTCTGTACGCCGAAGGCGAGCCGGCCGACGCGATCACAGTGTCGGCCGAGCTGAACCGGCGGGGCCTGGCCGAGAAGGTGGGCGGCAACGCGGCGCTGGTGAAACTGCAAACCGGCACCCCGGCATCGGCCAATGCCGCCCGGTACGCCAACATCGTCCACGAGGCGGCCACGCTGCGGAAGCTGATCGAGGTCGGCGGAGAGATCGTCGACCTGGGCTACGACGGCACCGATGACGTGGTCAAAACGGTGGATACGGCCGAGGCCATGGTGTACCGGCTGGCTGCCGACCGCATGAGCGACACCACCGCGCGCCTCTCGGAGCTGCTGCCCGACAACTTGGCCCGCATAGAGATGCTCTACGAGCAGGGTGAGACCGTCACCGGAACGCCCACGGGCTTCAACGACCTCGACGAGATCACCAGCGGCCTGCAACCCAGCACCCTTGTGGTGATCGGGGCTCGGCCGTCTGTGGGCAAAACCAGCTTCGCTTTGGGAATGGCCGCCCACGCCGCTATCAGGGTCAACAAGCCGGTGCTCATCTTCTCGCTGGAGATGAGCCAAATGGAGATAAGCCAGCGGATTCTCTGCGCCGAGGCCCGAGTGGATGCCAGCCGGGTTCGCACCGGCAAGCTCTCCGACCAAGACTGGGCCGACATCAGCAATGCCATCGGCCGGTTGTCGCCCGCGCCCATCTGGGTGGACGACAACCCCGCTGTCACCATCATGGAGATCAGGGGCAAGTCTCGCCGGCTCCGCAGCCAAACCGGCGAGCTGGGCATGGTGGTCGTGGACTATCTCCAGCTTATGACCGGGCGCCACAACGCCGAGAACCGCCAAGTGGAGGTGTCCGAGATCAGCCGGGGCCTCAAGATCTTGGCCCGGGAGCTGGAATGCCCGGTGGTGGCGCTCTCTCAGCTCTCCCGCAACCTAGAGCAGCGCCAAGACAAGCGGCCGGTGCTGGCCGACCTGCGAGAATCGGGGTCGATCGAACAAGATGCCGACATCGTGATGTTCTTGTACCGCGACGAGGTCTACAACCCCGAGTCCCCGGACATCGGCGTGGCCGAAGTGATGGTGGCGAAGCACCGCACCGGGCCCACAGGAAAAACCCGTCTGTCTTTCATCAACAACCAGACCCGCTTCGCCAACATGGCCTACAACTCCATCGGAGAGGAAGCCTGAAGCAAGGCGTCATCCGCGCAAGATACGATCCACAGCCACCCATGCCGGCCATGTCGGGCCGCAACACGGCGTCATCCTTGGACGGGGAGGGCTTTGCCCGTTTCTTGGTCGGTGGGGGAAGCGGCGCAGGCATCTTGGGCCAGGGCACGGGCAGGGTCCCCGAAATAGAGGGTTCCCAGGGCGGCGCAGGCAGCGGCAAGTGCGGCTTCGTACTGGGCGTGGTTGGCCAGCGTCTCGAGGGCGTTCTGGCGGGCCACAGCCTCGCGGCGGCTGGAGGGCAGGGCGCAGTTGTCGGCCACGCCGTCGCCGTCTTTGTCGAACGCGTAGGTCTTGGAGCCGCCCAGGCTCAGATTGGCGCAGAAATTGGGGCCGGTTATATAGCCGGAGAAGAAGCGTGCGGCTTGCTGGGGATCCGCGGGAGCGGGCAAAGACGGCGACCCGCGATCTGGGGGTGCGCCTCGTTTGACTCGACCGCACGCGTCGTTGTCGAGCTGCTTTTCGGTGTCGCCCAAACCGGTGGGGGCAGTGGCGCAGGTTCCGCCGGTGGACTCATCCACATCTGTGGTCTCGGGGTCGTCTGGTTTCCCATACAAGGCGGTGGCCAGCAGATCAGGGTTGACCGCGGCCAAAGTCTCCAAGGCGTTCTGGCGGGCCACCGCGCCCCGGCGGGTTCCCCTGAGCGAGCAGTTGTCGGCCACGCCGTCGCGGTCGCGGTCGAACGGGTAGGTCTTGGGGCCGCCCAGGCTCAAGTTGGCGCAGAAGTCAGGGCCGTCCACCACCCCGGAGAAGAACTTTCCCAGCACGGTGACGACCACGGTGTCGGTGGCCTCTTGGCCCTCCTGTCCGCCGATTGGGGGGACGGCGACGGTGAGCTTGAAGAAGAGCTTGACGCTGTGAAAGCCGCCCAGCCCCGGGGCGTCGAAGTACGGGTAGCGCCCGTTGATGAACTTCACCCGTCCGCCGGCGTCTGTGCTGTAGGTGCCGGCCTCCTCCTCGGGATCAGGGTCGCCGTTGTCGTCGAGCCCGTCGTGGGGGAACCACCCCCCGAACACGAAGCCCTGCTCTTTCTCATCATCGGTTATCGGGGGCCGCTGCTCAGTGGGGGGAAATGTCTCGATACCCGTATAAGTCCAAGTGTGGGTAACCGACTCGGCGACATCGGCGCTCACCATCCCGGAGCTGAAGCCGCCGTGGAGTCGCACAAAGTCGCCCGGCAACACATGGTGCGGGGGCCCGGTGATGGCTCTGAGGTCGTCTTCGCCGTCGAGGACGGTGATGGCGACCACATCTGCGTCCGACACGCCCCAGCGGTCGGTGACTGTGAACTTCACATACACGTTGTATTGGAGGCCTTGAGTAACTTCGGGGGGGGCGAACCACGCGCTCTCCTGCGTTGAGCCGTTCAGCAACACCAACGGGCCCCGGTAGGTCACATTCAGCGGATCACCCGCTTCGTTGCGCACCTGCTCCCACTTGAACGTCAGCGGATCGCCATCGGGATCGAACCCCAAGCCCCGCAGGGTCACCATGCCCGTAGGGGGATCAGCCACTGGGAAACCGCCGTCGGCGCCGTCGTTGGTTGTGATGTCCGCAGGGGCTGAGGCGGTGGGGGGCCGAGTGTCGGCCACAACCAGCTCCACCAAAGTGGTGCCGGTCTGCCCGCTGGGATCGGCCACTTCCACTTCCGCAACGAAAGAGTCGCCCTGGGCCACATTCTCAGGGGCGGTGAACACCGCAGTGGTCTGCGCTCCAGGCCCGTTGCCGCTGCTGGGGCTCACGCCAGAACCCGTCCAGGTGTGTACCAATTCCCGGGTGCGGGCCGCACCGTCGCCTTGTCCCACCGCGGTGAGGGTAACCCCCTGTTCGGCCACTTCAGTCGAGATCACATAGCGGTCCTCCCCGGCGGCCAGAACCCCGTCCCGCTTGTCCTCGTCTGTGGCAGCACCTGGATCGGATTCGGGGTAGCCGATCTCCACCGTGGGGTTATCGTGGGCGTCGCGGATCACGATCTTCACCACAGAGGTAGCCGTTGACCCGAGAGCATCGGTGACCGTGAGGCGATAGTAGAGGTAGTAGATGCTGTTGGCCTCGCCGCGGACATACGGCAGACGGCCGAGGGTCTCCGACGACACGCTGGCTGCGACCAGCGGGTCTTCGTCAGTGCTGAGCACCTTGCTGCCCGCCACCCTGCTTGGCGGCAGCGTGCTGGTGACCTGGGTTATGTCGCTGGCATACAGGCGCTCCCAGAGGAAGGCGCTATCAGGCAGGGGGCCGGTGCCCGCAGAACTGCCCGATCCGTCGATCACCAGCAGCGAACCCTCCCGGATGGTCCATTCGTTGTCGTCGTTGCCGTTCTCCCCCGGTTCATGGATGACTCCCTCTCGGGTGTAGCGCTCATCGTTCTCGTCCACCATGCCGTCTTCATCGTCGTCGTAGTCAGCGATCTGCTCGCCGCTGGGCGCGGGCAGCTTGGCCGACACGGCTATGTCGGCAGCCGGACCCTGGTTGATGTTGAACGTCACCGTGGCAGTGGCTGTGGCCGGCGGACTGCCGCTATCGGTGACTGTGAGACGGAACTGGATCGACTGCCCCCAACGGGCAGCCAAAGCCGCCGCTGGCACCGGGAAAGTCGCCGTGGCGGTGTTGGCACCGCTTAGCTGGCCCTGGAGCCACGAATACGACTCGGTCACCACCTCCCATGAATAGCTGGCTATGGTCCCGTCGGGAGCGAAGCTCCCCGATCCGTCGAGTTGGGCGGTCATCACCCCGGTGTTGGAGTCGGTGGTCGTGTCGCCGATCACCGCAATGGCGACGGGGGGAATCCGGTTCTGCGCCAACGCAGCAGAGCCGGGATGGGCTACCGAGAGCAACCCGCCTAGCAAAGCAGCCAATACCACTAGGTGCCCAAAGCAATCTTTCAATCTTTGGCTGACGCCGTTATCAATACCAATCACCAAGCAGCCATGTTATTGCTTATCCACACGCCGATACACACAAATCGCTACATTTTCCGAGCGAAGGCGGGAGGGGGGACCTCAGCACGCTCGCAGCTCACCGAGCTATGCGGCTTCGGCTGGCGGGTCGCTGTCCAGTTTGCACTCGATGCGGGCCAGGCGCTTGCCGTGGTCTTTAGCCGTCTCGTTGAGCTGGACGACTGTGGTCTCTAGCTGGACGACTGCGGTCTCTAGCTGGACGACTGCGATTTTCAGCGACTCTATGGACTCGCCTTGGACTGCTACAGCTTGGCCGAGATCGCGCAGGCCTTGCCTCAGGTCGTCGCGCAGGTTCTGGAGCTGCATGAAGAACATGGCGATCAGCCCGGTTCCCACCACACCGACCACGGTACCCATGATTGCGTCACTCACAACGTTCTCCCCTCGCTCGGAGGGCTGCTCAGGGGGAAGCCACAACCCACCCTACCCGGCACCAGGCCCCGGCCGCAACAGCCCCGTGCCATGCGGCTTCGGCCGGTGTCCTGATCGGCCTCGACTCGGGGTGTCAGAACCAGGCAGTCAGGCGTGCGCCAGCACGGCTTCCGCGATGGTGCGAAACGTGATCGAAACACGTCGCTCGCGCTCGATCTTTTGGCCGTTCCATCTGTCAGACTTGTGTTTCGCGATCCCATGCTGCCACTTGTAGCGAGCATCGCCGTAGAGAAGGACGAGGCTGCGCGGCTCCAAGCGCTGTGTGTATTCGCCCTCAGGCAAACCGCAGCAGAAATCCATGTTGATCGCCGATCCCAAGCTCACGGTCGCGACAACAGGGCCGAAGCAGTCTCTGTCGATATGGGGCGCGATCCCCTGTCCGGGCAGGTACTCGTTGATGATCGCCTGCTCGAACGGCTGCTGAGGGTCGAGCAATCGCTTCGCTTCCTCAGAAGCAGCTTCCCGCACCAAGTGCGAGAGTTGCGCCAGCCACTCGGGCAATGGCCCAATGCGAGCCGTTTCGTCGAGGCTGCGCCTGGTGTAGTCGTACTTGTAGCCGAAGTTGAGTTTGCTCCTCCCAGCATATCCGCCCGTGGCTGCTGCGGGACTCTGGGAAACGCCGCCGCACCTGAACATCAATGGGGCGTTGCCTCCTGAGGATCTTGGCCTCCTTGAGTGCCTGCTTGAGGTAGATATGGGCGCCTCCAGGGCGCCTCGCGGTGCTGTAGATCAGTTCGGCATCTTGGCCCACCTCGCTCACGGCTCGCTTGACGAGAGATGACCACTCTTCCATGTCAGCAGTGGTGACAGCGTTTTGGTGGACCACGTAGCTGAACGTGAAGAGCAACCGATCTGCATCTGCGAAGTCGACGTCATCAAGCGACGTGACGTACTCGGCTGAGTTGAACCCGGTTGGTTCTACGGGGCAATGCGACCTGGTCTGGCCGCCGAGGTGCTCTAGATGGTGGATGTTGAGGCTGTAGCGGGGGGGGGCCTGGATCGCCGATTCCAGCGGACGCGGCGCTTAGGCTGGTGTACTGGGCGAGCAGGCTGGCGGAGACGCTGGCCGATAGGGTGGCCACGGTCCGGGGACGGTTTCTCGTGGGCTGCGCCGCTATGCGGCGGCCCGTGGCGGGAGGATCGAGTGTCGGGTGCCGACGGGCATACATCGTGATCACGATGCCGAACAAGCGGCTGAACTCCGGCACTGCCGGCTAGCCAGCGATGGCTGAGAGGTCTTCGGAGGACAGTTCGTCGAAGGATTGGCCAGTGACGTCGAGATAGAGGCTTAGCGGACAGACATCGACTTCAGTGCCATCGCCCGTGTCGACCAGCACACAGACCCGTCGTCCGGCGCCGAGCCCAGCGTGTCGGCCACAATCGCCTCCACCGCCTCCGCGACCCCGGGC
>JAPYOG010000092.1 GCA_028278785.1 Candidatus Poriferisocius anaerobius
CAGCAGGGCGTCGCTGTGGCCGTGATAGCACCCTGCGAACTTGATGATCTTGTTTCGGCCGGTGGCCCCCCGGGCCAGCCGGACGGCGGCCATCGCCGCCTCGGTGCCGCTGGAGGTGAGCCGGGTCCAGTCCATTGCCGGCACCCGGTCGCACAGCACCTCGGCCAGCAGCACCTCGCGCTCGGTTGGCGCCCCGTAGCTGGTGCCGTCGGCGGCGGCTTTGACCACCGCGGCAGTCACCGCCGGATGGGCGTGGCCCAAAATGCCGGGGCCGTAGCTCTGCACGTAGTCGATGTAGCGCCGCCCCTCCACATCCCACACGTAGGGCCCCTCGGCCCGAGCCACGAAATACGGAGTGCCCCCCACCGACCGGAACGAGCGCACCGGCGAGTTCACCCCCCCGGGGATCACCCGCCGCGCCCGCTCGAACAACCCCAGATTGGTGACCATCCCCGCGATCCTAACCACCCGGCCCTGCACCGATTAGAGCGGGAATAAGGGGCGAATAATGGCACCATGCACAGTTCTCAGCTCAAAACCCCAGGCCAGACGAAAACAGCTCTCTAATATACCCCCCTGGAATAGAGCGCGAATAGACTGATGCTGTGATCACCGCGAGTGAAATGAAAGAACTCGCTGCGGGAGGCGAGTCCGAGACCGTCGAGTTCAAGAGGACCACAGGCGAGAGGAAAGAAGCGGCAAAGGTCTTGTCCGCGATGTTGAACGGACAAGGTGGGAGAGTGCTCTTCGGTGTGCATCCCGGCGGGCAAGTCGTCGGCCAGAACGTGTCAGACAAGACTCTTGAGAACATCACTCAGGCGTGTCGCGAAATCCGCCCTTGGCATCCGCCGTCAATCGAGCGTGTCCCCTCGCCCGACAACGCTAACCATGAGATCCTCGTTGCCACAGTTGGCGCCGGCGCCAACAGGCCTTACTCCTACAAGGGTCGCTACTACCTGCGATCAGGGGCGTCGACGGTCGAAATGCCCGAAGAGACCCAACTTGCGCTGGTCCTCGAGCGGGCCCACGGCTGGGATCGTTGGGAGACCGCAGACTCCCAACTCGAGCTCGACGCCATTGACGAGAGCGAGGTGCATGCCTTTCGCGATGATGCCATATCAGCGGGACGGGGCAAGTTCGAAACCAGCGCTTCTGTCGCCGATGTTTTTCGAGCTATGAACCTGTTTGACGGTGACGGAAACCCGAATCGGGGTGCTGTTGCCCTATTCGGTCGCCCCGAGGCATTGGGGAGCCACTACCGAACTCTAGGGTGCCGACTAGTGGCGGTGGCTGGCACGCAAATCGGCGAGGACTTGCGCGACGACCTGCTCATCGAGGCCAACGTCTTCGTTTCACTGCGACGGGCGATGTCATTCTGCCAAGAACACCTGCACCACCCAGTACGCATCAATGGCGGTCTCCAAGCAGAGACCGGACTGGAGATCCCGTCCGCGGTTGTGAGGGAAGCTCTGGCCAATGCCTTCGGCCATCGTGATTACGCGAAGGCCGGCCTGGTTCAAGTGCGGGTGTTCTCCGACAGGCTGGAAGTGCTGTCTCCAGGCGGACTCCACTTCGGGCTCACGACTGCCGACCTGTACACGGATCACGGGTCGCACCCGTGGAATCCGAACATGATGGGCTGTTTGTACCGGCGAGGAATTGTGGAGCAGCTCGGGTCGGGAACTCTGCGAATGGCGAGGATGTGTGCGGATGCGGGTTTGGGCAGGCCCGTATTCACGACGAGTGGCGCGTCGGTCACATGCAGTATTCCGAGACGGGGCAACTGGCTGGCACCCGACGGATCATCTCTCGCGATCGGCAAACCGGAGACGACGGTACTGGCCCGGCTAGCGGAGGGTCCGGCGGCGCGTGGAGAGCTCGCAGTCCGGGCAGGAATCAGCGAGGCCGCGGCTCGCAGCGTGCTCGTGCGCTTGCGCGACATGGGCCTCGTCGTGGTCGAGGGCCATGGGCGAGGTGCCTATTGGACCCTCACCAGCGCCCCCGATTAGAGCGGGAATAAGGGGCAAATAGTGGGGCTGCGCGCGCGTCGCAGCTCAAAACCCCAGGCCAGACGAAAACAGCTCTCTAATATACCCCCCTGGAATAGAGCGCGAATAGAAACCGGCCCACTGATCAGCAGCGTGAATCAGGCAAGTGGCGGCGCTTGATGACTGCTCAGCGGGTGAAGAACTGCTCGAGGGCGGCGATGAGGCCATCGACGGTGTGCTCGGCGGCCTCGACGGTCACCTCCAGGCCCCGGCTGCGGGCGGTGGCGGTGGTGATGGGGCCGATGGCGGCCACCACTTTGGGGGCCGCATCGGCGCCGTAGGTGTCCGCGAAGTTGGTCACGGTGGACGACGAGGTGAAGGTGATGACCTCGGCTTCAGCGAGCAGGGAGGCGGTGTCGGGATCGGGGGCGGGGGCCACGGTTCGGTAGGCGGGAACCACGTCGACGTCCCAGCCGGCGGCGGCCAGACCGTCGGGCAGCACATCGCGGGCGGTCTCGGCCCGGGGGATGAGCACCCGTCCGGGGCCGTCGGGACCAACCTGGTCGCACAGGGCTTCCAACAGGGCTTCGGCCACATACTGCTCGGGGATCAGGTCGGCGACCACGTTGCGTTCGCCCAGGGCCGCGGCGGTTCCTGGTCCGATGGCTGCCACCTGCACTCCTCCCAGCACGCGGGCATCCCGCAATTGCTCGAAGAACCGGGCCACTCCGGTGGGCGAGGTGAACACAACCCAGTCGTAGCGGCCAACCTCTGCGGCAGCCCTCATCAGGCGGTCGGGGTCTTCGGGGGGCTCAAAGGCGATGACGGGCAATTCGACAGCCTCCGCGCCCCGACGGCGGAGGTCGGCGGCCAGCGCGGCGGCTTGGGGCTGAGACCGGGTCACCACGATGCGGCGGCCGAACAGGGGCCGGCTCTCGAACCAGGCCAGATCAGCGGCGGCCACCTCGCCGATGACGATGGTGGCGGGCGGCTGGGGCGCCAGGTCGGCCAAGGTGGACAGGCTGGCCCGCAGCGTGTGCTGACAGGGACGGGTGCCCCACTGCACGGCGGCAGCCGGGGTTTGGGGATCCATGCCCGCGGCGATCAGCCGCTCACAGATGGCGCGGCAACGGGCCGCGCCCATGAGCACCACCACCGTGCCGCCCAGAGCGGCAACCGCCTCCCAGTTGACCGAACCCTCGCCTTTGGCCGGATCCTCGTGGCCGGTTACCACGGTGAGCGAGGTGGAGGAGTACCGCATGGTCACGGGAATCCCGGCGTAGGCGGGAACCGCCACCGCCGAGGTGATGCCGGGGACGACTTCGAAGGCGATGCCCGCGGCGGCCAGGGCGGCGGCCTCCTCACCGCCGCGGGCGAACAAGAAGGGGTCGCCGCCCTTGAGCCGCACCACCTGCTGCCCGGCCCGGCCTCGGGCCACCAGCAGGGCGTTGATGTCTTCTTGGGAAGTGCGAGGCCCGCCGGGCTGCTTGCCCACCGAGATGCGCTCGGCTTCCGGTGGGGCCAAGTCGAGCAGCGAGGTCACCGACAGCCGGTCGTAGACCACCACATCGGCGCCGGCCAGAACCTCAGCCCCCCTCAAGGTCAAAAGATCGGGATCCCCCGGCCCGCCGCCAACCAGATACACCGTCATCGGGCCACCCGCTCCGGCTCAACGCCAACCCTCATCGGGCCACCCGCTCCGGCTTGGGATATACCGTCATCGGGCCACCAGTTCGAGTAGTTGTCGGGCCAAGTCCCGTCCCAGAGCCTCACCATCGCCGCCGTGGCCGACCGCGGTGCGGCACCGGCCGTCCGGGCTGTCGGCCAGCACGGCTCGCATGGCCAGCGTGTCGCCTTGCAAGCGGGCGTGAGCTCCGGCGGGAAGGGTGCAATCGCCGCCCAGGGTGACGAGAAATGACCGCTCGGCATCCACTTCCCGGCGGGTGGCCGGGTCTTGCACGGCGGCCAGCAAGGAGAGCACCCGGTGGTCGTCGGCGCGGCACTCCACCGCAAGGGCGCCCTGCCCCACTTGGGGCACCATGGTCTCCCAGCCCAGGACGTCGACCACCGGCGGATGCTCGCCCAGGCGGTCCAACGCGGCTTTGGCCATCACCACAGCGTCGAAGCCTGCGGCCTTGGCCAAACGGGTGCCAATATTGCCCCGCAGCTCGGCGAACCGCAGATCAGCGCGAAGCTCCCGAAGCTGCACCCGGCGCCGGGCCGACCCCGTGGCCACCACACCCCCCTCGGGCAGATCGGCCAATCGGCAGCCCACAAGCACGTCTCTGGGATCGGCTCGGCGGGGCACTGCGGCCAGGGCCAAGCCTTCGGGGGTGGCGGCGGGCAGGTCTTTGGCCGAATGCACTGCGAAATCGGCCCGACCGTCGAGCACCGCAGCCTGCACCTCGGTGGCGAACACCCCCTTGCCGCCAATGGCCGAGATCGGCGTGGCGGGATGGCGGTCGCCCGCGGTGGTCACCAGCAGCGGCTCGACGGCGGCGGCGCGGCCTAGCAGTTCAGCGATGTGGGCAGTCTGCCAGCGAGCCAAAGCGCTGCCTCGGGTGGCGGCGCGCAGCATGGGCCCGGTCCCTTCAGAGGTCGAACAAGTCCCGGAGCGCTTCAGCCAGACGGTCGCCACGGGGCGAACCGGCCGCGTCCTTCAACTTGACGGTGGGTTCGTGCAGGAGCTTCGCCACCAGGCCACGGGTGGTGGCCTCCACCGCCTCCCGCTCCCCGGGAGACAGCCGGGCGGCATGGCGATCCAGCTCCTCTTTCCGCAAGACCTCGGCCCGGGTTCGGAGGGCGGCAATCAGCGGCGCCGCCTCCCGGGCCGAGCTGTGGTCCAAATAGCGGTTCAGCTCGTGGCCGATTATGCCGCGCACCCGCTCCAACTCGGCGCGGCGCTCTCGCAGGCCTCGATCGGCGAAGGCCCGCAAATCGTCCATGTCCAGCAGCGTCACCCCGTCCAGCTCGCCGGCCCTTGGATCCACGTCGCGGGGAACAGCGACGTCGACGATGAGCAGCGGATGGCTGTCCCGCTGGGCCATGATCTCGGCCACATCGCAATGTTCCAGCATCAGCGACGATGCCCCCGTCGACGTCAAGAGGACGTCCACAGCCGACAACTCGGCGGAAATCTGGCCGAGGCCCACCGCCCGGCCTCCGATGCGGCCGGCCAACTCCGCTGCCCGACCTGCGGTGCGATTGGCCACCACAACCTCGGCCGCACCGCTCTTGGACAAGCTGGCGGCCATGCCCGCGCCCATATCGCCGGCGCCGAGCACCATCAGCCGGCGGCCGGCCAACCCGCCCAACCGCTCAGCGACCAGGGCCACCGCGGCGTGGGAAACCGAGGTGATGTGGTGGGAGATGCCGGTCTCGGTGCGGGCCCGCTTGCCCACCTCCACTGCGTGGCGGAAAAGGGTGTTCAGCGAGGTGCCGCAGGTGCCCTCCAGCCGAGCTGTCTCCCACGCATCCTTGACCTGCCCCTGGATCTCGTGCTCCCCGAGCACCGCGGAGTCCAGGCCGCAGGCCACCGAGAACAGGTGCGACACGGCGTCGGCCTCATAGTGGGCATAGAGCGAATCGCTGAACTGCTCAGGCGGCACATGGGCAGTCTCAGACAGGAAATCCCGCACGTTCTGGAATGCCCCGTGGAAGGTCTCAGCGAAGACATAGGCCTCGATGCGGTTGCAGGTGGACAGCACCACGGCTTCGGACAGGTGCTCGCGGCCGATGAGGTCGGCCAGCGCTTTGGGCAAGCCGGAGTCATCGATGGTCATCCGCTCTAAAAGACCGAGCGGCGCCGTTCGGTGGTTGAGGCCTATCGCAAGTACTGACACTGGTTCATCAAGGGTTGCCGACCAGCCGGTCGATCATCTCTTTCGCCTGTCCGGTTTCACCGGAGCGGATCAACTCCAGCATTCCCGAATCCAGCACATCTTGCCAAGCCCGGTCCTCGGTGGACGCCCCCACAGCGCGCATTCGTTCCCGCGCTTGGCTGAGCAGGGACAGCAGGGTGTCGTACTCGGGACCGATCTCTGCCTCGAAGCGCCGGCGAAGCCAGCGTGACAACGCCGGACTGTGGCCGCCGGTGGAAAAAGTCACCATCAGCGGTCCCCGGCGCAGCCTGCTGGGCAGGGTATACGAGCAGTTCTCCGGGTCGTCCGCGCTGTTCACCCACACCCTGGCGGATTCGCCGTCGCGGAAAACCTCTGCGTGTACATCGGGGCAGCCGGTGGCCGCCACCACCAGCCGGTAGCCACGGACGTCGCCAGAGCGATACACACGGCGATGCACTGTGACGCCAGGGCGGGCCTCCAGTTCGGGGATCACCTCGGGGGCGATCACATCCACCAGCGCCCCGGCTTCCAGCAACCCATCGGCCTTGGCCAGCGCCACCCGGCCTCCCCCCACCACCAGGCAGCGGCAGCCCTCGACCCGCAAGTTCACCGGGTAGAGGATCTCGTCTATGGGCATGGCGCTATGGGCATGGCCGGCGGCAGGTCAGCGGGCCAGCACAAAAAGCTGGACGGCCGCGGCTATGAGAATGGCCGACAACAAGATGGCGATGGCGATGGTCGTTCCTGGTCTCATGCCGGCTCTTCTGATCGTTTTGGCTGCAATTGCACTGGAGTGGCTGGAGTGGGCGAACCGGATCCGCCGGGCTCAACGGTTATGGAGTCTCCCTCCACACAGCTCAACTCCAGAGCGGCCGATCCCCGGTTGACGGCGACTGCCACCAAGCCGTAGGAGTCTACCAGCACCCCCAATTCGCCGCTTGCCAGGTCGCTGTAGCTGACGACCCGCCGGACGTTGCGGCCCACACCGCCTGAAGTGATCCGCAGCTCATCGCCCAGCCGGTCGATGTCGGCGGGGTCGAGATTGAGCTGCAAGTTGCCGAACCGGTCGATCCACAGCACCTCGGCATGCACCCGTTCACCCTCGACTCGGCTGACAGGCACAACCCCCGGCGTGAGGGAATGCACGGGGATCGGCGTCCCCACATCATCGAGGCCGGCGCCCATGCACAGGTGGGCGGCTACCGGGGCGAACACGTCGCGGCCCGCGAACGTGGGCCCGAGGGAAACAAGGTGATATTGCTCGGCGGTGAGCTCGACCGCCCGGGACGCGCCGCCGACCATGGCCACGGCCGGTGCCAGCAAGCCGTTGTCGGGGCCGACCAGCACAGAGGCGCCGTCGCCCACCTCCACTGCCACGGCCCGCCTGCTGCCCCCCACGCCGGGGTCGACCACGCCCAGCACGACACCGGGAACGAGGTACTGGGCGCTGCGGGCCAGCGCCAAGCCCCCGGCCCGCACATCGTGGGGCGCGATGTCGTGGGTGATGTCCACCACCGCGACTTCGGGGGCCACAGAGCGGATGACCGACTTCGCCACCCCGACGAACTCATCGCCCAGCCCGTAGTCGGAGAGGAACGAGATGGTGTCGTAGCGCAGGCCCATAGGCGTCAACACACCCTGATGGGCGGAGCGGGAGCGGTGGTGGGATGCCGCAGCGGCGACAGCGTCAGCCTGCCTGGGTGTATCGGCTGGCCAAGTACTGGTCCACGTCGCCCTCGCGCAACCGGTACGACTTGCCGATCCTCACTGCGGCCAGATCTTGGGCCTTGATGAGCCGATAGACCGTCATCGTTGAGACCCTCATCACCGCAGCAACCTCTGCCACTGTCATGAGCCTGTCCCGTTTGACGCTAGACGAGGGGCTGAACCCCGGAAACCCGGCAGCAGCCTCTGCCGCCGCCATGAGTCTTTCCCGCCCTTCCGGCTTTGTCATGCCACTACACCCCTCACTCCGCTGTGCTCCGCTCACCTTACGCGGCACTGCCCGCAGAGTTCCACCCCGTGCCCGCATGAGATGTCCTGCCAGCCGGCAACTGCCCAGATTTGGTCTCCGCTTCTGCCTCCACCAGCACTGGCAGCGCTCAACGCGAATCAGCCTGCCCCCAACTCCCGGCTGCGCTCAGCAGCCGCGGCCACCGCGGCGATGAAGGCGTCGGCCACGCCGCGAGACTCCAGCACGGCGATCCCCTGCGCGGTGGTGCCGCCCGGCGAGGTGACTGCGGCGCGCAGGTCGCCGGGCAGCTCCCCCGACTCGATCAGCAGCCGGGCCGCGCCGAGCAATGTCTGACGGGTGAGGGCGTCGGCCATGTCGGGGGCGAGGCCGGCTTCTCGCCCTGCCGTCATCAGGGTTTCCGCCAACCAGAACACATAGGCAGGCCCCGAGCCCGACAGGCCGGTGACCGCGTCCAGCATTGCCTCTTCGCAGACCACGGTCGTTCCCACAGCATCGAGGATGCTCGTGGCCCAGGCCAGATCCTCCTCGGCGGCAAACCGTCCAGCAGAAATGGCTGCGGCTCCTGCACCCACCAGCGCGGGGGTGTTGGGCATGGCCCGGATGACCCGCGTGCCGTCGCCGAGCGCCGCCTCGAGCGCCGCGGTGGTCACCCCGGCGGCAATGCTGAGCACCCGGCCCACACCGGCTTGGCTGAGCTGCGATGCCACCGCGGCGGCATCGCCGGGCTTCACCGCGAGCACCGCATCGGCCCGTTCGAAGGGATGATCCGACAGCAAGACCCCGCCGAACCTGTCGTTGAGCTCATTGCGCCGGTCGGCAAGCCTCTCCACAACGGCGAGCTCTCCGGGCAGTCCCCAGCCTCCTGCCAGCAATCCGCCGAGCAGAGCCTCGCCCATGCGGCCCCCACCGATGAGTTGCAGTCGAAGCGCCATCCCACTGCTATAGCAGGCAGACGGCGTGTGGAGCGGGCAATAGCTCCGGTCGGTGGGGTCGACTTCCCCGATCGCCCTCACCGACCAGGAGCTTCACCCAGAAGTTGTAGCATAGAAATAAATTGAAAGCAATGAAAAATACTATAAATTGTCTAAACCGCTAGCTGTTGAACCGCTTCTGGTAGCCGATACGCATACAGGGACGGAACCATCGCTCCGAGTACGCGTAGAACGACCCCAGAAGCCGGTCTACCTCCGATGCGCTCACCGCCCGGGCCGGCAGCTCAGCCACCAGGAAAACGGCGTCTTCCACCCCGATTGCGAATCGCAATCCGGCCAGCTCTCGATTGCGGCGAAGCAGATACTCGTAGAGCTGGGCCGCGTTCTCCTCCGGTGCGGGCATGAAGTGGCATTCGCAGTGCAGCATCCGCTGGCCGAGGGTGAACCACACGGTTGAGACCGCCTTCTCCTCCCCCGCCATGCGCACATACCAGCGTCGCTGGCCGGGCTCGCCCCGATCCACGGTGAGCACAGTGGGGTTGGTCTGGAGCTGGTCTTGAAGCCAGGCGTCCACGGACGCTTCCACAGAGGCTGCCTCTTCGACCGACAACGGCGAATCCCCGCCGCCGTGAGCGGGCTCGGTCATGAGCAATCGACGGGTACCCTGGAGCGGGCCCGCCGATAGGACTCCCCCAAAGCCCGGGCCATGGCCGCCCACGAGAACGACCGAGCCCGCTGCGAGGCATCCATCGCCATCTCGGCGCATAGGAGCGGGTTGTCGATCAGCGCCGCTGTCTGGGCGGCAAACCCCTCCGGGGTGGCGTCTTCCACGAGAAAACCGGTCCTCCCGTGGTCCACCACCGAGCGCAGGCCGCCGACGGGGGCGGCCACCACCGGGGTGCCGCAGGCCGCGGCTTCAAGGGCCACCAGCCCGAACGACTCGCTGCGGCTGGGAACCAGCACCACGTCGGCGGCCCGGTAGTAGGTGGACAGCAGGTGATGGGGGCGGGGCGGGACCAGCGTCACCTGATCGGCAAGGCCCAGCGCGCAGATGCGGTCTTCAAGCCGCTTGTGCTCGGCCTCGCCATCGGCGCCGCTGGGGCCGCCGACCACCAGCAAACGGGCGTCCTTGCGGGCCAGCAGGCCCATCGCCTCCACGGCCACGAGAGGTCTTTTGAGGGGCTGGATCCGGCCCACGAACAACAGCACCGGACCTTGCCCCAAACCCACAGCAGCCCGTGCGCCGGCTTGATCGCCAGGCGAGAAAAGGGCGTGCTCCACTCCTGGCGCGGCAAGCTCGATCCTGTCGGGCGGGGCGCCGTAGTAATGCTGGAGCTGCTGGGCCTCGGGCTCGCAGGACGAGACGATCACGTCGGCGCAGCCGATCACCTCGGCTTCGGCCTGGGCCCGGCGCTCTGATTCGGCATCGCCGGCGGCCGACTTGACCCGGGCCAGGGTGTGGAACGTAGCCACCAGGGGAACGTCAACAGCGTGCTTGACCCGATGCCCGGCCACACCCGACAGCCAGTAGTTGGCATGGATCACATCCGGGCGCCCGCATCGCTGGAAATCGGCCAGCACCCCGTCGGCGAACTCATCGGCCACACCGGCAAGCCGGCCCTTGTCCAACTCCACGGGGCCGGCATCGACATGCACCACAACCACCCCCGGTTCGACGGCCACTTCCGGGGGCAGGTCGTCTCGCCACCGGCGCACATACACCCGGCACTCGGTGCCCGCGTGGGCCAGCGCGGCGGCCATTTCACGCACATAGACGTTCATCCCGCCGCTGTCGCCCACACCGGGCTGGGAAAGCGGCGACGTGTGCAGCGACAAAATCGCCGCTCTCAGGGTCACAGCCCCGCGCTCCGGTGAAGCACCGTGCTGCACATCGGCTAACCCCCCGAGACCGGGGGCAGAACCGCCACCTCGTCGCCATCGGCCACCGGTTCGGACCCGGTGACCGGCTCTCCGTTGAGCCACACCCGGCAAATCTGAAGCTGCTCGCCGAAAGCCGCCCCGTAACGGTCGACCGCAGCAGAAAGCACCTGCTCCACGGTGGCGCCGGGCATGTCGTCGCTCCCGGTGCCGGCCGCCTCCCTGACGTGTGCGAACAAGCGCAGCGTGGCCATGGGCGGAATTGTACGGGAATCCTCAGCCGCTTCCACCCTCGGCGCGGTTGCGGGATTACCTTGATCTCGTGGCTCGCCTAGTTTCAGCGCCTTCACCGCACCGTCTAACCGCTGGATTACCTTGATCTCGTGGCTCGCCTGCTCCTATTGCGTCATGGGCAATCTGTATGGAACGCATCCCGCCGTTGGCAGGGTCAGGCCGATCCCCCGCTTTCCGAGCTTGGACGGGAGCAGGCGGCTGCGGCCGCGGCCCGGCTTGAGCCAGTCGACCTGGTGGCCGCCTCGACTCTGCAAAGGTCAAGGGCCAGCGCAGAGATCATCGCGGATGCCATGGGCTGCGGTCCGCCCATCCTGGTTCCCGAGCTGATCGAAAGGGATGTCCGGGAGTTCTCCGGATTGACCCGGGAGCAGATCGAGCAGCAATTCCCAGGATTCCTCGAAGACGGCCGACGGCCGCCGGGTTGGGAGCAAGACGATGTCTTCTTGGCCCGAATCCTCGCCGGCCTGAACCGGCTGGCCGCCGTTGCAGGCGACCGGCCCGCAATAGCGGTCACCCACGGAGGAGTCATCTACGCGCTGGAAGCCCACCTGCGATGCCCGCCGAGCCGGGTCACCAACATGAGCGGCCGCTGGGTCGCCGTGGACAACGGCCGACTCACCGCCGGCAACCGAGTCCACCCCATTCAGGCGTCAAACACCCAAACGCCAATCCCCGACCTTCTATAACTTCAACAAGCTATAACTGCAACAAGGCATCGATTCCAGCAAGGCCCCGGCCCTGGATACCGCAGAACTGCCCGACGCAGCTTGACGACACGCCGCTAGATCAGCTCGGCTAGATCAGCTCGGCGCACCGCTTGAGCACCGGGCGCTGGCCGATGCTCCCGTCGGCCTCGGCGGACCGGATCCGGGCTCGCAGCGCATCGAGGTCGTCGAGGTCGCCCAGCACGGCTTCCGCGTCGATCAGCTCGCTCTCGATCTCGCGATGCAGCAAATCCCAGGCTTCCACCGAGAGCCATATTACCCACCGCACCGAGCGATCCGGGCGATACAGTGTCGGCGGGCCGCTAGCTCATCAGGTAGAGCAGGAGACTTTTAATCTCAAGGTGCTGGGTTCGAGTCCCAGGCGGCCTACAAGACAGACCGGCGCCCCGGCTACTACGCTGTGCCCATGCGTCGTTGGATTGCTTTGTTAGCCACGTTGGCCCTGTTGTTCGCCGCATGCGGC
>JAPYOG010000093.1 GCA_028278785.1 Candidatus Poriferisocius anaerobius
CGCCCACCCCCATGCAGGCCTGGGGCGTTCCCGGAGGCGGCCCCCTCACCACCCAGCAAGTAGACGAGCTCATCCAGTACATCCAGAGCATCCAACTCGGACCTGAAGAGTTGCAGGGCGAGGTCATGGCCGGCCTCATCGGGGAAGTGCGCGACGACGTCTTGGCGGGCAACCCCGGCCTGGAATCCAGGCAGAAAGCAGCCGAAGACGCGGTGGGCGCTGCGGGTGCCGACGATACGGCCGCCGAAGCCGCTGCCCGGGACTTGGCCGCGGTGGAGCAGGAGATCCGGGAGGTGAGCGAGCAGCACATACGCGATCTGGCTTCCCCCGATCGAGGGGAGCTGCTGTTCAACAACGGGGTCTATGGCTGTGCCCGGTGCCACACCCCGCGGGACTCCTGGCGGTTCACCGGGCCCGAGGGAGAACCCGGCGCCGGTCCGGTGGAATTGACGAGGGGTTCTCCGGCAGAAGCCGACAAGGTGGCCCAGCTCGGCAACCTGATTCCCGACTACATCCCCGGCGGCGGCGGGTTCGGGCCCAACCTCACCAACGGCGCCACCCTGCGCCAGTTCGACACAGCAGAAGACCATGTTGCCTTCATTGTCGGCGGCGCCCAGGAGGGGGTTGGCTACGGCAACTTCGGCCAGGGCGACGGCGGCGGCCAGATGCCGGCATTCGGCGTCTGCGTGGGCGACCGGGACTCCGGTGAGCGCAGCCCGATCTTCGGTTTCTGCACGCTGGAAGACGGCAGTATCCGGCCGGGCACGCTGAGCGCCGACCAGATTGCCGACATCGTGGCCTACGAGCGGGGGTTGTGAGCGTGGGCTGGATTCTCTCCGCAGTGAGCACCCTGGGCGCCATCTCGTTCGACAACGAGATCCGCGGGCTGCTGACAGTGCTGTTGGGCTCGGCCATCCTCATGGGGTCGGTGTGGCTGATCGTATCCACGAACACCGGTTTCCGGCTCGGCAGCCTCATCGCCATATCTGCCATTCTCGGCTGGACCCTGATAATGGCCCTCATCTGGGCTCTGTACGGCATCGGCCTCCAAGGGGCTCGCCCCGCTTGGGAGGTGCGGGCCATCCACATCGGCAATCCGTCGGTGTCGGACACTGAGGCCAACCCGCCGCCGGACATTCTCGACGACTTGCCCAACCCGGTGTCCTGCGCTGCCTTGGGCGACCAAGACTGTCTGCCCAAGGCGATTCAAATCGTGCGCACCCTGGGTGACAGCGCTCATCTTGCCGAGCTGGATTCCATCGATGTTGAAGCCATTCGATTCGAGGTCGATGCTTTCAACGATCCACTGGGCGACGACGATCCCCGCAAGCTCATCGGAGACGAGGTCGAGGCCGAAGTGCAGCGCCGTGTTGAGGACCAGCGCATCCGCAACGAAGACCTGACCCTGAGCGAGCTGAAGGGCATCGCCCCCGAGCTCACCGCGCAGGCCGAGCACGAAGGCTGGCTGGAGCTGGGCGACTGGAATCTGGAGACCACCCAAGCCGCCGGCGAGGCGATCACCACCGCTAGCGACTATCTGGGCGAAGCCGGCCTCGGCTTCGGCGCCACCGACGAGCAGAGCAACACCTTCGTGGTGCTCGATGCCTACCAGCAGGGAGGCAAGCCAAAACGGCTCAACAACGGGGTATGGGAGCGGGTCAGCAACAAGGTGATCACCAGCGCCATGCCCCGTCACCCCTCCAACTACACGGTGGTGCAGGTCCAGCGGTCGATCTACCGGGAACCGGTGGCAGGCCAGGCGCCGTCCCCCACGGAGGTGGACCCCGACGAGCCGGTCATCTCCGTGCTCATGCAGCGCAACCTGGGCCGGTTCCGCCTGCCCGGTATTCTGGTGACTATCGGCTCTGGACTGTTGTTCTTGGCGTCGCTGCTGATGCTGCACACCCGTGACTTGGAAGTCCGCCGTCGCCTGGAAGGCGAGGGCGCGGCCCCATGATCGTATCGGGGGGGTAGTCCGCCATGACCGGCCAGTACCTGCCGATCCTCGCCCTCGGGGTCTTGGCCGTGCTGTTCGCTGCTTTGAGCTTCGGCGCCTCCCGCCTGCTGGCCCCCCGTCGCCAGACCAAGGCCAAGCTGGCCCCCTACGAGTGCGGCGTGGAGGAGAGCACCGGCGCCCCGGAGCGGTTCGGGGTGCGGTTCTTCCTCGTCGCCATGATCTTCATCGTGTTCGACATCGAGATCATCTTCTTGTACCCCTGGGCGGTGTCCTACCGGGAGCTGGGACTGTTCGGCCTGGTGGCCATGGGGATTTTCGCCTTGGCGGTGTTCGAGTCGTTCGTCTACCTCATCGGCAACGGGGCACTCGACTGGGGCCCCTCCCGCCCCATCTGGCGCCATGACCCCCAGGTGTCGGCCCGCCGCACCAGCGACACCACCATCCGCCGGGTGGGATTGGATGGCAGAAGCGCCCCGAAGGAGGCGGCATGAGGCGCCGGCGGTGCCGGCAACAGCGGCGGGGGCGCAAATGAAGCTCCCGCTCGTGGGTGATCCCAAGGCCATCGCCGACCGGGGGCTTGAGGGAGTCGACCACAACTTCGTGACCGGCAAGCTCGAGGATCTGGTGAAGTGGTCTCGGGCCCGGAGCTGCTGGCCGGCCACCTTCGGGTTGGCCTGCTGCGCCATCGAGATGATGGCCACCGGGGGCGCCCACTACGACTTGGCCCGCTACGGCATGGAGGTGTTCCGGGCCTCTCCCCGCCAAGCCGACCTGATGATCGTGGCCGGCCGGGTCTCCCAGAAGATGGCGCCCATACTGCGCCGCATCTACGACCAGATGATGGAGCCCAAGTGGGTGATCTCCATGGGGGTGTGTGCCTCCAGCGGCGGCATGTTCAACAACTACGCCATCGTGCAGGGGGTGGATCAGATCGTGCCGGTGGACGTGTACGCCCCTGGCTGCCCGCCCGGCCCC
>JAPYOG010000094.1 GCA_028278785.1 Candidatus Poriferisocius anaerobius
CAGGACCTCGGCCTTGTACGCGGCCAGCCCCGACTCCGCCCGGCCCACCGCGCCGAGCTCGCGGCGCAACCCGTCCTCCGACAGCGCCGACACATCGGCCGCTACAAGGCAGACCGCAGCCCCGCAGCCGCCGCCGGCCGCAGCCTCGGCTCTTGCTTGGCCTGGTAGAACAGGCAAGAAGTCCATACCCGCAGTCTACCAACCCCGGTGACAACATCCCCCCGAATTAGTAGAAAATTATGGGATAAAATTGTCAAATATTTTAACTGAAGCACACATATCTGCAACACCGGTAATATACTGAACCAGACAGAGCCGCAGACTAAGCCGAAACAAGCCCTGCAAACAGACGCCGCACCCAAACCGCCGACCACCAAACCCGCCCCCACCCCGCGTGAGCACGAGCCGGGCATACGGGCAGGGGATCGCATGCGATATTCGTCGGGATCTCAGGGTTCCTGCTGTCGGGATGGCGGGACAAGGTCAGAGGGAACAGCGTCGAACGCGCGGGAGACAGCCGCATCAACACATTGAAGCAGCGCTTCGGCGTGGTACATGCGGTTCCTGGCGCCTGCACTACGCTGTTTGAGAATCCCGTGCTGCACCAGCCTGCTTATGGCACGTCTAGCGGTACGCTCGTCCACGCCGATCCCCTCCGCGGCGATTTTGGCATTGACCACAGGCATGCAGCCAAGCATCTCCATGAGCCTTCTCTGAGCCGGCGTCGGGTCGGGCAAGGCATCGGACCATGCCCGCCACACACCGGCAGTGGCGGCTTTGAGCCTGCTGCCATACTCACAAGCATGGACTAGGGCGCCAGCGAGAAACTCCGCCCATCGAGCCACCCCCGCGAGACGCTCGGGGCTATCTGGACGACCCATGTGCCTGCCACTGTCTAGCGCCGAGACGTACCTGGCCTTACTGCTCGTTCCTCAATCTCCCGCATGAGGCGGCTTTGGGCGATGCTTCCATCAGCGTGTTGTTCAGACCGCAGAGATCATCTACCGATAGATCGTGTCCCGAGACTCCCATGTCCACCGCAGCCGATGTGATGACGACATTCGCTGCTGATTGGAAATCGTCGGATGCGGTCGGAGATGTGATGTCGGGCAACGCTTCGGCCTGCGCCACCCGCCACAACGGGGCGTGGACTCCCTCCATCGTGCTAGATGCCAGACCTTCGGCGTGGTTCACGACCCACTCAGGCACGAACGCCCCTTCATCTCCTAGTTGGTACTTCATCAGGGCTATGGAAGCATCGGCCATCATGCGCTCTGTGCTGGCATTCAGCGATGGAGACCAGTTGGCGATGGGATCGGGAACGAATGCCCTATAGGTTCCTTGATGTTGCGCTGGGACACCACCAGATTGATCCTGCCATGCCCGCGTAACCAGTTCTGACATCCACGCTCGCTTCTTCAATGTCCGCAATAATTTCCGTTGCAGACATTATAGGCCATAAATGTCCGCAACGGGTCTGGTGGCGGACATCGCCGCCGGGTCGGGTACAGGACCGGGCTTTTCCGTCTAGTGGTGTGTCTTGGGTTTAGCGGCTCTTCGCGTCGGAGCTGGGACCGGGGGATTCAGGCCAAGTGGGAAAAAAAATAACAATTTTCCCACTTATGTGGCGTGACCCCCTGAGTTTGGTCCGCGTGTTGTGAGAGTTCGTTGTCCAGTGTTGCTGGGTGGAGGAGGATCACGTTTATGGCTAGGCGAAGGCGGCACATGCCCGAGCAGGTTGTGCGCTAGCTCAGGGAGGCTGTTCGGCTGTTGGGCGAGGGCGCGTCTGTGGCGGATGTGGCCCGGCATCTGACGGCCCCGAGCCCACCGCGAACGCGCTGCGCTACTGGTGCAGGTTCGCGAACACCAAGACCAAATACATCGACCCCGGCTCGCCCTGGCAGAACCCCCGGGTCGAGTCCCACGGCTCCCGCATGCGCGACGAGCTGCTGGCCCTCGAGCACCTCGACAGCTCCACCAGATGCGTCGCTCCCACGACGACGATACCGGCCCCGAGCCGCCCGACAGGAGAAGACATGTCGGGCTCACCGCGACATTCGACGAGCAGATCGCAGCCAGCAACAGTCCCTTAGGCGCTCCCGCCAAGCGGAACAGCAGCCTGTGCCAGCACATCGGCACGCGTACCAGGAAACGCTGCGTGCTCACGTCTGGACATCGAGGATCGCACCTGTGTGAAATGCAATGTCAGTCGCCGGTTCCAGCGATCAGAGTGTGCGTTCTTGCAACATTGGTATAGTGGTCGCATGTCCAAATCGGAGAGCGCCGAAGCAAAAGACTGGATCGTCGGCCTTGAGCCGGGCACATGGTTCTGGAGCCAGGACGTGCCAGGCCGACGCGGCATTGCCCATCCCGTCCTCTCCCGACTCAGCAACGACGATGCCAGTGGCGTGCAGCGAGTAGCCAAAGGCCTCTATTGGCGGGGCTGGCCGGAAGGTCACGATCTCGCCTCCATGCCACCTGACTACACCATCGCCGCTCTGCTGCTGGCTGGCTCTGGCGCGGGTCTCGCCGACTGGGATGCGCTCAACAGGCTCAGGTGGTCGACGCAGGTTCCCTGCAAGGCAATGATAAGCACTTTGGGTCCGCCGCCTAAGCCACCGCACCCGACAGTCATCTACAAGCAGAGGAACAATCAACGGCGAGCCGAGTTGAACTGGTCCGAAGTCACGGTACTGGAAGCTCTGGGCATGCTCTGGATGACGGAGGCATTGTGGCATGAGTGTCTTGAGTCAATTCATAATGGCAGATTTACTACATATTTGAGATGGGGTCTGCCTATTCGCGCCAACATGCTGGAATGGGCTGCTGAGACAGAAGAAGACATGACCGTTGAATCCTTGCACCAAGTGGGTGAGGTGGCCGCTGCGATCAACAAGGCGGAAGAGGCCGCGTGACTGGCGGCATATGCGGCTCTACGCAGACCGTCACGGGTGAACCATGCCAAAATCCTGCTGGAAGTTGCCCGATCAATCACAGTTCGAGCGGGAGCACGCCGCCCACGATTCCTCGCATCACTGCTGCCAACATCAACCTGACTGATGTCGGGGTCAGTGCTGCCGCTTCGGGTCTGGCTGGCAACCCAGGCGAGTTCTCATCTCTGGTCATGGCGGCGCAAACTGCTACAGGGCTGTTGAGGGAACGCCTAGTGAAGGACTATTGGCTGACCGCATGCCTTTACCACATCTCTCAGGCTGGAGCGCCTCATGCCATGCGCGTTTACAGGGAGCAAAAAGGGCAGTTGGAGGAAAGTGCTGTGTGCCTGTTCACGGGCGGTACCGCTCTCGTGTCGGCTTGGGGCATCACGAAGCGCTACTCGGAAGACCTGGACTTTCTCGCTGTCGACCTGACAGGGGCGGGAGCCAAAGCAGCTTTGAAAAGAGCCAGGTCGCAGATAGCCAAATGGCTGTCCACCCCATTGGGGCAATCCGAATTGCCCAATAGCCAGGACGACGACAACAGGAAGGGCTATCGGAAGATATCGATTCCTGTCGGCGATGAGCCCGATTACCTCAAAGCGGAGATCGCTTCGGAATATCTAGGTGATGACCTGCTGGAAAGCCGTTCCGTGATTTCGCTGATGGGCCGTTTCGCGACAGATCACCAACTTGCTCAGTACCCGGAACTGGGGGGCTTCGAACTCCTCTGCACGAAGCCGGCGTACACTGCGGCGAACAAGCTCGACGCTTTGCACCGTCGGGCTGCCAAGGGCCATTTCCGAGGTCTCGCAGCAAGGATCCGCGACCTGTACGACCTCGCCATGATCGCTGGTTCCGAGCACGCCGACGACTCAAGGCGGCGAATGCCCGACCTGGCCGAGTCAGCGGCCCATTCATTCGGGAAGGGCGATGAGTCCGTGCCTAGGCCAGCAAAGGGCTACGCGAACAGCATCATGTTCAGAAAGGGCTCCGAGGCCCACGACAGTCTCGAAGCGGCATACCCGACTCTCGCCAACTTCGTGTGGGGGGATTTGCCGCTGTTTGGGAAAGCACTGGAGCTGGCCGCAAGCCTCGACGACTACACCTAGCCCGCCTCCCGCACCTTGCCGCTGTTCTGAGGCAGCAGCATGGCACATTGTAGGGTGGCGGTCGTGTCTCCTCAGGGCTCTTAGGAGTGGCGTGAGCGGCTGTGCTGCAATTCGACGCATAATGCACCTCATGCAAAACACAAGCGCAGACACGAGGGCGCGGCGATCGCGGATGTGGCCCGGCATCTGACGGCCCCGAGCTCACCGCGAACGCGCTGCGCGACTGGTGCAGGTTCGCGAACACCAAGACCAAATACATCGACCCCGGCTCGCCCTGGCAGCACCCCTGGGTCGAGTCCTACGGCTCCCGCATGCGCGACGAGCTGCTGGCCCTCGAGCACCTCGACAGCCTGCTCGAGGCCCAAGTACTTGTCGCCGACTGGAGAAACGACTACAACACCCACCGCCCCCACTCCGCGCTCGGCATGCTCACCCCAGCCGAATACGCAGACCAATGGGCAAAAAACAACCCGAAAAAACTCTCATAACGGGTGGACCAAAAAACGGGGTCCGGTCAATGCCTTCTAGCCTGTCTCGTATCGGCTGGCTATCGTACCGCTGAAACGGCGATCCAGAAATTAGAATCCCAGCACGGACAGCTCGCGTCCAGTATCGACTGGGTGCTGCAACGCTCTGAAAGCCTCGGCTCCAGCACCATTGAGGATGTAAACCCGTCGTTGCGACGAGTAGCCAGGGCAGAGGCAATATCCCGAGACGGGAGCGATCCCTATGACGATTCCGCAAAGGAGGCCGTCGGAGGCATCGCAGCCACTCGCCTGGCCATTGGGATAGGGGAAAGAAGCGGACCCTTGAACATGGACGGCTTGTTCGCGATTCACTCTGAGCTGATGAGGCATACTCGGCAATCGCAAATTGGCGGACGGCTCAGAGAGGGGTGGGTCCGCATCGGCGGGTTCATGCAGACATGCTGAGAAGCTGGTTAACCGGGTTCAAGTGGCCGCCGAGGGTGAAGCTCAGTTGTCGGGGCATTTGTAGACTGTTTGGCCTGTCGCTATGCCCTGGCCCAGAGGCGTGCAGCCCGGCCCGTTCTCATAGGCGAACCAGTGGCCCTCGCTGAACGCTGCCATGAGCTGGCCCAGCGTGATGTCGCCGTTCTCGACGGGCGAACCAGAATTGCTGGAAGCGGGGTCGTCGTCGGCCACAGCCGCGGTCGCGGCGCCGGCGGTGGACGACACGGTATAGCCGGTGCCGGTGTTGACCGTGGCGGTAACCGACCCGTCGGCCTCGTCGGCGCTGTCGTCGGTGGTGGCAACAGACAGCGTGACACTGCCCGACGTGGGAACCGTCACCGTCCGCGCCCCGGTAGCGGCGCCGTAGTTCCCGCTGGCGCTCACCGTGACCTTGACCGTCAAAGCGCTTGCCGGCGCAGGGCTCGCCGTCAGGGTGAACACCACGGCGGTACCCTCGGTGACACCGCCCGAAGAGGTGATGGACACCTCCGGGGTCGGGGGCGGCGGATCATCGTCGTCGGCCACAGCCGCCGTCGCCGCCCCAGCGGTGGACGACACGGTATAGCCGGTGCCGGTGTTGACCGTGGCGGTAACCGACCCGTCAACCTCGTCGGTGCTGTCATCGGTAGTGGCAACAGTGAGCGTGGCACTGCCCGAAGTCGGGATCGTCACCGTCCGCGCCCCAGCCGCAACGCCGTAGTCGCCGCTGGCGCTCACCGTGACCTTGACCGGCAAAGCGCTTGCCGGCGCGGGGCTCGCCGTCACAGTGAACACCGCGGCCGTGCCCTCGGTGACACCGCCCGAGGAGGTGATGCTGACCTCCGGGGTCACCACGGGCGGATCGTCGTTATCGGCCACAGCCGCGGTTGCGGCACCGGCGGTGGACGACACCGTGTAGCCGGTGCCGGTGTTGACCGTGGCGGTAACCGACCCATCAACCTCGTCGGTGCTGTCATCTGTGGTGGACACAGTGAGCGTGGCACTGCCCGATGTCGGGATCGTCACCGTCCGCGCCCCGGCCGCAACGCCGTAGTCGCCCACAGCAGCCACCGTGACGCTCACGTCCAGATCAGCCGCCGGTGCAGGCGATGCGGCCACAGTGAACACCGCGGCAGTGCCCTCGGTGACACCGCCCGAGGAGGTGATGCTGACCTCCGGGGTCACCACGGGCGGGTCGTCGTTATCGGCCACAGCCGCGGTTGCGGCGCCGGCGGTGGACGACACGGTATAGCCGGTGCCGGTGTTGACCGTGGCGGTAACCGACCCGTCAGCCTCGTCGGTGCTGTCATCGGTGGTGGTCACAGTGAGCGTGGCACTGCCCGAAGTCGGGATCGTCACCGTCCGCGCCCCGGCCGCAACGCCGTAGTCGCCCACAGCAGCCACCGCGACGCTCACCGGCAAAGCGCTTGCCGGCGCAGGGCTCGCCGTCAGGGTGAACACCACGGCGGTACCCTCGGTGACACCACCCGAGGAGGTGATGGACACCTCGGGTTTCGGCGGCGGGGGTGGCGTCGCGGACGCGGCGGCCTCGAGGGCGGTCAGCTCGGCGACCACCTCGTCCCACACCGGGCTGCTGTGGATGTTGGCCATCTGCTGGGCCTGCGCCGCGGTCATCGCCCCGCCGGTGACCCCGGTGCCGTCGTGCTCGCCGAACGCCACCAGCACCCGGTTCCAGCGGTTGACATGCGCGGTGCCGTGGTGGGTCTGCGCGGCCAGCGCCCGCACCTTCGTCACCACCTGCGGATCGACGGTGTACCCGAGCGGCGGATCATCATCGTCGGCC
>JAPYOG010000095.1 GCA_028278785.1 Candidatus Poriferisocius anaerobius
CTTCTACATCGTCACCGAGCCCATCGAGGGGGCGTATCCGAATATGCCCACCGTGCGCGATCCGGCCAACTACACCTACTTCAAGGAGGAGACCGGCAAGGTCATGGCGGGTTTCTTCGAGCCCCGGGGCAAGGTCTGGAATCTCAACGGCATACCCCGGGACTTCCAGTTCAAGACCCTGCCGGAGGACTGGGATCATGTCGGGCCGATCTTCGAGCGGGCCATCCGCCGCATGCCCGCGCTGGGCGAGGCCGGCTTGCAGCTTTTCTTCAACGGCCCCGAGGCCTTCACCCCCGACGGTGTGTACTACCTGGGCGAATCGCCCGAGGTGGACCGCTGCTTCGTGGCCGCCGGGTTCAACTCGGTGGGCATCCAGTCGGCCGGAGGGGTGGGCTGGGTTCTGGCCGACTGGATCGCGGACGGCCATCCGCCCATGGACCTCTCGGCGGTGGACATCCGCCGCTCGTTCGGGTTCCAGTGCGAGCCCGCCTACCTCGATGCCCGCATCCCCGAGAGCCTGGGGCTGCTGTATGCCATGCACTGGCCGTTCCGCCAGTACGAGACGGCCCGGGGCATTCGCATGTCGCCGCTGCACGACCGCATCGAGGCCGCCGGAGCGGTGTTCGGCGAGGTCGGGGGGTGGGAGCGGCCCAACTGGTTCGCCGCCGACGGCCAACAGCGGGAGTATCGCTATAGCTGGGGACCGCAGAACTGGTTCAAAGCCAGCGGGGCCGAGTGCGAGGCGGTCCGCAGCGCGGTGGGCCTGTTCGACCAGACCTCCTTCGCCAAGTTCACCGTCGAGGGGCCCGACGCCATGGCCCTGCTCAACTGGGTGAGCAGCAACGAGGTGGACGTGCCAGTGGGCCAGTCGGTCTATTCCCAGTGGCTCAACGACCACGGCGGCATCGAGGCAGACCTCACCATGACCCGACGGGGCGAGGACTCCTACTGGGTGGTCACCGCGGCGGCCGCCGCCACCCGGGATTGGGCCTGGCTGCGCCGGGCCGCTCGGGGCCGGGACGTGGCGCTTTGCGACGTCACCGAGCAGTACGCAGTGCTCGGGCTCATGGGGCCTGGCTCTCGGGAGGTGCTCGGCGGGCTCTGCGAGGCCGACCTCGGCAACGCCGGCTTCCCGTTCGGCACCGCCCAAGACCTGTGCGTGGCCGGCGTCGGGGTGCTGGCGCTGCGCATGACCTATGTGGGCGAGCTGGGGTGGGAGCTGTATGTGCCCCGCGGCGAGGCCGTCGCGCTGTATGACGCCCTGGTTGAGGCGGGAGCGCCCCTGGGCTTGCGCCCCGCTGGATACCACGCCATGAACTCGCTGCGAATGGAGGCGGGCTACTGCCATTGGGGCCACGACATCACCGATGAGGACACACCGCTGGAGGCCGGCCTGGGATTCGCGGTGGCGTGGGACAAAGCCGGCGGTTTCCGGGGCCGGGACGCGCTGGCCGCCCAGCGGGAGGCGCCCCGCACTAAACGCCTGGTGAAGTTCCGCCTGGAAGATCCGGAGTGGCTGCTGTACCACGACGAGCCCATCTGCCGGGACGGCGAGATGGTGGGTCGCACCAGCAGCGGCATGTGGAGCTACACCGAGGGCCGGGCACTGGCCATGGGCTATGTGAACTGCCCCGACGGGGTGGACAAGGGCTGGCTGGAGTCGGGCGGCTTCGAGATCGAGGTGGCCGGTCGCCGGATTGCCGCCACCCCGTCGCTCCGCTCGTTCTACGATCCCCGCAAAGAGCGGGTACGACTCTAGGAAGCAAGGGAGCGGTCAGCGATGCGCGACGAAGCCCGGGTTGTGATCATCGGCGGCGGGGCCATGGGGGCGGGCCTGTTCTACTTCCTGGCCCACGAGGGCTGGACCGACGCCGTGCTGGTGGAGAAGGGCGAGCTGTGCTCGGGCTCCACCTGGCACGCCGCCGGACTCGTTCCCCACTTCGTCGGCAGCCTCAACATGGCCAAATGCCACGCGGTGGCCCCCGAGCTCTATGCCGGGATCGAAGCCGAGACCGGGCTGGCCAGCGGCTGGCACGGCACCGGCGCCATCCGCCTGGCGCTGGACCGCCACCATGTGGACTGGTTCCGCTACGTCAGCGGGATGCTCGATCTGGTGGGCGTGGAGAACCACCTCATCGAGCCCGAGGCGATCCTCGACCACTGGCCGTTCATGGACGTGTCCGACGTGCTGATGGGGTTCTGGACCCCCAACGACGGCTGGACCGACCCGTCCAGCGTCACCCAGGCCATGGTCAAGGGGGCCAGGCAGTTGGGCGGGGAGGTATACCGGAACACCCTGGTCGTCGCCATGAGGCAGCTCCCCGACCACCGCTGGGAGGTGGTGTGCGACGTCAAGGGCGAGACCCACACCATCGTCGCCGAGCATGTGGTGAACGCGGCCGGATGCTACGCCCCCCAACTCGGCGCCATGGTGGGCCTGGACGTGCCCATCGTGTCGGTGATCCACCAGTACCTCATCACCGAGCCCATGGCCGAGATGAGGGAGCTGGGCGACTTCGACCCGCCGGTGGTCCGCGACCCGCGGGCTTCGGCCTACTACCGCCGGGAGATCGACTCGCTTCTGGTCGGACCCTATGAGCGGGCCGACGCCCAGGCCTACGGGCTCGACGGCATCGACTGGGACAAGCACTTCTATTTGACCCCGCCCGACCTCGACCGGCTCATGCCCTGGCTCATCGAGGCGGGCAACCGGGTTCCCGCCTTCGCCGACGCAGGGATCAAAACGGTTGTCAGCGGGCCGATCACCCACACCCCCGACTCCGGCTACCTCATGGGGCCGGCGCCGGGTCTGCGGAACTACTGGCTCTGCGCTGGGGCGTCCATCGGGATCACCCAGGGCCCGGGCGCTGGCAAGTACCTGGCCCAGTGGATGGCGCACGGCCAGACCGAGATCAACGTGGCCGAGATGGACCCCCGCCGTTTCGGCGGCCATTGCGGCCCCACCGGGCGCTACGCCATCGAGAAGGCCATCGACGAGTTCCACGAGATGTACGCCACCCGCCTCCCCGGAGAGCAGCGCTTCGCCGGCCGTCCCCAGAAGACCGACCCCGTCTACGGCCGACTCGACGCACGGCAGGCCCAGTGGATGGAGATCTTCGGCTGGGAGCGTCCGCAGTATTTCGGCGAGCCCGAGGCGCACACCTTCCGGCGGTCCAACGCCTTCGACATCGTGGGCGCCGAGTGCCGCGGCACCCGCGAGCGGGCCGGCATCGCCGACCTCACCGCCTTCTCCAAGCTCGAGGTGATCGGCGCCGACGCCGGAGCGCTGCTCGACCGCCTGACCGCCAACCGCATGCCCGCCAAAGACGGGGGAATGCGGCTCACCCACTTCTTGACCACCCTCGGCGGCATCGAGGCCGAGATGACCATCACCCGGCTGGCCCCCGACTGCTTCTACCTGAACTCGGCCATCGTCGGGCAGTTCCACGACCGGGACTGGCTGGTCCATCATGTGGGCGAAGGCGAGGACGTGACCGTTGTGGACCGCACCGACGACATGGGCATCCTGGCCGTGTCCGGGCCCCTGTCGCGTCGCATCCTGGCGCCGCTCACCGACGCCGAGCTGGAGGCGCCCGGGTTCCGCTGGCTCACCGGTCGGGAGATCGAGGTGGCTGGGGTGCCGTGCCTGGCCCTGCGGGTGTCGTATGTGGGCGAGCTGGGCTGGGAGCTGCACCACTCCCTGGAGCACACCGCCGAGCTGTACGACGCCCTGGTGGAGTCGGGCGAGCCCCTGGGGATGGTCCACTACGGCGCCTACGCCATGAACGCCATGCGCATCGAGAAGGCTTACAAGGCCATGGGCTTCGAGCTGACCACCGAGATCACCCCGGTGGAGGCCGACCTGGGCCGGTTCGTGGACTGGTCGGGCGAGTTCCAGGGCAAAGAAGCGGCCGAGGAGCGGCTGGCGATGGGCGACGGCATCGAGATGATCCTCGTGTACTGCGAGGTGGACGCCGCCGACAACGACTGCCGGGGCAACGAGCCGGTGTACGACGGCTGCGAGCTCGTCGGGCTGACCACATCGGGGGCTTGGGGCCACACCGTGGGGCGAAGCCTGGCCTTCGCCTATGTTAAACCGCAGTACAAGGCGCCGGGCACCCATTTGAAGGTGCAGCTCATGGGCGACCGCCGCCCAGCGCTGGTGTTGGGCGCCCCGGCCTACGACCCTGACAACGAGAAACCGAGGGCTTGAACGGTGCATACGCTCGACCCTGACAACGAGAAACCGAGGGCTTGAACGGTGCACACGCTCGACCCCGACAACGAGAAACCGAGGGCTTGATATGGCGCACACGATTTCTGATAGCGAATCGAGGGCTTGACATGGCGCGACGAGCAGGAGGCCGGGCGGCTCGAGTGGCCATGAGGGAGGCGTCGCCAGCGGCGGAGGCACGGCCCGTGTGGCCGGGGATGCCCGGCGGGGCCTACAAGCCGCTGTCCGATGGCCAGTGCGACGAGGTGTTCGAGGCGGCCCTCGGGCTGTTGGCCGAGTTGGGCATTGGCCAGGCCACCCCCGAGATCATCGAGGCGGTCACCGCCAACGGGGGCCGGATGGACGACGATGAGCGGCTCCGGTTCCCCCCCGACCTCGTTCGCCGGGTGATTGACGGTGCCTGCAAGGAGTTCACCCTGCACGGGTTCGATCCCGACCGGGGGGTGGAGATCGGCGGCAACCGGGTTCACTTCTGCACCAGCGGGGCGGCGGTGATGATGCTCGACCACGACACCAAGCGCTTTCGCCCCAGTTCTCTGGCCGACCTCTACGATGCGGCTCGGGTAGTCGATACCCTCGACAACATCCATGTGTTCGTGCGCACGCTCGTGGCCCGGGACATGGAGACCGCCCGGGATGTGGACGTCAACACCGCCTACGCCAGCATGGCCGGCACCACGAAACCGCTGGGAACGTCCATGTTCCATCCCGATCACGTTCACGAGGTGGTGGACATGTTCGACATGGCGCTGGGGGCTGAGGGGGAGTTCGCCCGGCGGCCTTTCTGCATCGCCAACAACACTTTCGTGGTGCCCCCGCTGCGCTTCGCGGAGGATGCCGCGCTGAGCCTGCTTGAGCAGGCCCGCCGGGGAATGCCCGTCAACCTGCTGTCTGCGGGGCAGGCGGGGGCCACCTCCCCGGCGGCGCTGGCCGGGTCGCTGGTGCAAGCCCTGGCCGAGTGCCTGGCCGGGCTGTGCGCGGTGAACCTGGTGGTGCCCGGTCATCCCTGCGTGCTGGGGATGTGGCCGTTCGTGTCCGACCTCCGCACCGGGGCGATGAGCGGGGGGAGCGGCGAGGAGGCGGTGATCAACGCTGCGGCTGCCCAGATGGTGAACTATCTGGGGCTGCCCTCGGGGGTGGCCGCGGGCATGGCCGACTCCAAGCTGCCCGACAACCAGGCCGGCCACGAGAAGGCCAACGCCATCACCCTGGCGGCCAACGCCGGGGCCAACATGATCAACGAGTCGGCCGGGATGCTGGCCAGC
>JAPYOG010000096.1 GCA_028278785.1 Candidatus Poriferisocius anaerobius
CCGGAGCGGGTGATCGCGCTGCGGAGCGGCTGATCGTGGGCGATGAGCAGGTATTGCTCCACCCGGCTGAGCCAAGCTGGGTCCATCTCTCGCAGCTCGGGGGTGTCCAAGGCGGGCGAGACCACGATCTCGGTCACCCCCGGTTTTAGGTTTTCGATTGCCTCTTCCAGAGTTCGGCGTGCTGGGCGACCTCGCAGGCGCACGGTGTGGTCCGGGGTCAGCACCCCGGCATCGGCGGCGAGGCGCAGGAACGGGAAGCCCGCACTGCGCTCTTGAGCGCTTCCGCCCAGGCGAAGGGGCAGCTCCATCTCCACCGCGAGCTCCAGGTACAGGTCGAAGAACTCGGCGCGCATCAAAAGCGTGTCCAGGTGGGGGCTCAGGTGGGTGATCTCGCAGCCCCAATGGCTGGCCCGCTCGATCTGAGCCCGGCACTCCCTGTGTACCTCGTCGAGGTCGCTGTGCTCCCAGGAGTCGGTCGGAGTGCGGGGAAAGCCGCCGTCTCCGTCAAGCAGCGAGGGGGCCTGGGTGATCGGCGCCCAGCGGTAGTTGTCGAACTCGGCGTTGAGGGTGAGTTCGACCCCTACCGGCGTGTGGGCGAAGCGCCTCGCAGCGTCTCGGGCCCAAGGACAGGGCACCATGAGGCTGGCTGCGGTGGCCACCCCGATGTCCAGGCACTCGGCGATGGCCGCGTTGGCCGCGTGGGACTGCCCCAAGTCATCGCAGGTGATGATGACCTCTCGGCCGTCAGGCGTGCCGCCCAAGCGCTCCAGTAGCTCGCTCACTAAGCGAAAACTATCGCCCGAAGGCGGCAGAATCGATCATTGGAGCACCACATCGGCGCTGCCGCACGCGCTCCACAGGCCCAAACCCTGGTCGCGGGCGGCAGCGGCGGCGGAATGGAAAGCCTCGGCATGAGTGGCGTTGGGCTCGATGATCAACGCCTCGGCGTAGCCGCGGGCAGCGATCTCGAGGTTGACGAACAGGCCGTCGTCGGCACGGTGCAAGTAGGCCAACAGGCGGTCATACCGGTCGCGGGCCTCGATGTCGCGGGTGAGCCGGACCTCGGTCCCCTCGGGAATCAGGGATCTGGTGAAGGAGCTGGCTTCGTCGCCGTAGCACTCCGCCGGCAGGTATCCGCCGGTGGCCTCGGGTGTGTCGATGCCGATGAGCCGCACCCGCTCGGTCTGTCCGGCCACTTGGAGTTCCACGGTGTCCCCGTCCACCACTGCGACCACTAGGGCCGCAGTTCCGGGGGGCGCCGCCGGGTTTGCCCCGCTGGTGTCACGGCCGGCGGCACCTTCCGAGCTCGACGCGCATCCGGCCAGGACCGCGAGCCCGCAGGCCAGCAGCCCGGCGGCTGTGTGGCTGCTGGCCCGTGCGCGGGGCAACACCGGCGTCACGCGGCGCGGCGATAGTCGCCGGATGGGGCGGGCGACGGACCGGCGGGCGGGGTGTGCTTCTGCAAGGCGGCGCGGGCTTGGGCCAGCCCCCGGCGGCCTATCTCCTTTGTCCGCTCGTCGATCCGCCAGTCTGGCGGCGCATCCAGTAAGGCGAGTTGCTGGTTCATGCCTCCAGTATCCACACAGGAGTGACAGTTTGGCCCAAGAGAGGCAGGTTCTTGCTCTGCAATGCCTGTGAGCAGGCAAAAGACAGGGCTCAAGCAGTGCGGTCACCGCCGGCCATGCTGCGGTACACTTGCAAAAGCGCAGCCTTTTGCTCGTCGGACAGATTGGCGTCGGCCCGGATGGTGGCCTCGGTGTCCGACACTTCTCCGGGTGCCCCGCCGTTGGCCTCGAAGATGCCGGCGGCTTGTGCCAGCAAGGTCTCCGCCGACAGGTTCAGAGCCTTGGCCAGCGACTTGATGACTCGGACCGACGGTTGGTGCAGGCCCCGTTCGAGCTGGCTGAGGTAGGGGTTGGACACCTCGGCCAGCTCGCCCAGCTCGCGCAGGGTGAGCTGGGCTAGTTTCCGCTGGCTTCGCAGGTAGTTTCCGAATGCTTCAACTGCGGTCTGATCCATCATGCGGCCTCACTGGTACTCGTAGAACCCTTTGCCCGTCTTGCGTCCCAGGTGGCCGGCGGCCACCATCCGGCGAAGCAGCGGTGGCGGGGCGTTGTGGGAGCCTTTGAACTCCTCATACAGCACATCGGCTACAGCCTCGATGGTGTCCAACCCGATGAGGTCGCAAAGCGTCAGCGGCCCCATGGGGTGGCTGCACCCGTGCATCATCCCGCTGTCGATGTCGGCTGCGCTCACCTTGCCCTCGTCATACATGCGGATGGCATCAAGCAGGTAGGGAATCAGCAGGCGGTTCACCACGAAGCCGGCCCGGTCCCGGCAGTGGATGACCTTCTTGCCCAGATTCTCCACAACGAATTGGTGGGCTCGATCCATGGTCGCAGACGTGGTGTTGAGCGAGCGGACCAACTCCACCAGCGGCTGCACAGGCGCCGGGTTGAAGAAGTGCATGCCCACAACCATGCCCGACCGGCTGGTGACCGAGCTCAAGGTGATGACGGGAATCGACGAGGTGTTCGTGGCCAAGATCGCATCCGGCTCCATCACCTTGTCCATGGCCCGGAACACCGACAGCTTCTCCTCCAGGGATTCTATGACCGCCTCGATGGCCAGGTCGCGATCGGCCAAGTCACCCATGTCCGTGCTGAAGCTGAGCGAGTCCAAAGCCAGGTCTTTGGCGTCTGAGGAGAGTTTGTTGCGGGCCACTGCCTTGGCCAGCGATTCTGTGATTCTGGTTCTGGCCCCGCTGATTGCGGACAGGTCCACCTCGACCACCAGGGTGTCGAGGCCGGCCCGAGCGCACACTTCGGCGATGCCCGAGCCCATCGTGCCTCCGCCGATCACCCCGACCCGGTTGACCGGTTTCACCGGCGACTCAAGCCCCACTGGCGGTCCTTGCTCCAAGCCTGTGCTCATATTCTGCCTCCCGGTCGCCGGGGCACACTTCCCCGGTCCAGGTGGTCAGGATAGTACGCAGACGGGAGAAAAATAAAACGGGGCCGGTCGCAGGACCGACCCCGTTTTCGGGGGAAGAGCTGAGGGGGGAGTCAGCTCTTCTTGGTGACTGGCTTGGCCGGCGCCGAGCCGTTGGGGTTTGCCGCTGCCAGAAGGCTCTGGGCGAACTCCTTTTGGGTGTTCAGCAGCGCCTCGGCGAAATCAAAGCTGATGCTCATCAGTTCTTTGGGATCGGGGAGGGAGTCCATGCCGGGCAGAGCCTCGGTCTTCAGGGCATCAGGGGTGATGTTGCCGATCGTGTCGGACAAGGTGCGGACACCTTCGACGATGGCGGTCTGTCCCACCCTGAGGGCGCTGAGAACCTGTTCCTGCACGGCTTCGGTGATTTCCTTTACATCGGTCATGTTGCTAACTATACCTAGCAGATTCTTGAAAGCCAACTCGCCGGGATTTTTTTTGAATTCTTTTCCCGATATCGCGGGAACCCCGGTTCAGGCACCCGCAGGTCGGGCAGCGGCGGTGTTGTCGGGACGCGTCATCACATAGAGCCCCGGTGCATCCTCTAGAGGCGGATGGCTCTCGCTGCCGAGCCTCTCCGGGGCGCCGACCTGCTTTCCCGCCCTGTCGGCGATCCACTCCGCCCAGTCTTCCCACCATGTCCTCTGGTGCTGCTGGGCGCTCTCCAGCCACTCCTCGGGCGAGGCTGCTACCAGGTCGTTGGTCCAGTGGCGGGCTTTGGGGCTGGGGGGGCTGACGATGCCGGCGATGTGCCCTGAGGTGCTGAGCACGAACCGGTTGTCGCCCCCGAGCAGCGTGGCGGTGCGATAGGCCGCGGTCCACGGGACGATGTGGTCCTCGATAGCCGACAGAACGTAGCAGTCCTGCTTCACATCGCCGGGATGAAGCACCCTGCCGTCCACCTCGAAGGCGTTTGCGGCGAACTGGTTCTGGATATAGCACCGCCGCAGGTAGCTGCTGTGCATGCGGGCGGGCATCCGCGTGCCGTCGTTGTTCCAGGCCAGCAGGTCAAACGCCGGCGGCTCCTCGCCTAGCAGCCAGTTGTTCACCACATACTGGAAGATCAAGTCGTTGGCCCGGATGGCGTCGAACGTTCGGGCCAGCTCGTTGGCCTCCAGATACCCCTGATCGGCCATCCTGCGCTCCAGCCCCGCAATCGTGGGCTCGTCTGTGAACACTCCCAGCACGCCGGGGTCTGAGAAGTCGGTCAGGGTGTTCAAGAAGGTGGCGGAGTGGATCGGCTGGTTGCCGGTGGCCGCGCCGTAGGCCATGGCGATGGCGGTCAGGGTGCCCCCCAGGCACACGCTGACTGTGTTGACTTCGGCTTGGCCGGTGATTTCTCCCACCACCCGCAAGGCGCCGAGGGGCCCTTGGTGGAGATAGTCCTCGAAGCTGGTCTCGCGCATGGTCTCGTCGGGATTGCGGTAGCTGATGGCGAAGCAGTTGTGCCCATGCTGCACCGCCCACTCGATCAGGCTCTTCTGCGGGGCCAGATCCATGATGTAGTACTTGTTGATCCACTGCGGGCAGAACAGCAGGGGGATCTCGTAGACCTGCTCGGTCTGGGGCTCGTACTGGATCACCTCGATGAGGCCGCTGCGGTACACCACCTTGCCGGGGGTCACGGCCATGTTCAGCCCCGGTTTGAATCCCGCGTCGTCCACCTTGGTGGGCCATCCGTCGTTGTGCCGCAGATCATGGAGCATGTTGGCTGCGCCCTTGACCACGCTGGCGCCGCCGGTGGCCGCCGCTTTGGCCAGGGCGTCGGGATTGGTGAACAGCAGGTTGGTGGGGGCCAGGGCGTCTAATGCGAAGGAGGCGGCGAATTTGGCCTTGCGGTGCTCGGCCTCGTCCAGCTTGGCCGCGTCGAGAAGGTCTTCGGCCAGGTTCCTGGTCAACAGATAGGTTTGCTGGAGGCCGAAGAAGTAGGGGTTCTGGTGCCAAGCCTTGGATGACCAGCGGTGGTCCTTGGGCTGGGGGGCGATAGGTGCAGCGGCGTCGGGATCGGCGGTTTTGGCCGCTTTGGCCATGGTGGCCGCCTTCATGCCGGCGCTGAACAGGGTTCTGGCGAAATAGGCGGGATCGAGGGAGTCGAGAACCTGGTCACCGACCCATCTGGGGTCCAGAACATCTGACTCGCCTCCGGTGGCGCCTATAGGGCTTGACGCTGTGTCCTCTCTCATGGCTGAGAACTATATCAAGCAGGCTTGCCGGAACCTTTGCCGGCGGATCCTGAACGGCGTCCCCCTCGAAGACGTGGAGCTCCACCGGCGCTCAACCCTCCACTCGGACGCCCGTTCCCCGTAGACGCTGATGGTGTCGTGATCGGCCATCGTCCGCAGTCAGCGAAGCGTCCAGATTCTCTTGAACAGCCGAGCGGTCACGCCGCCCACCAGCGCACCGACCACCACGTCGGAGGCGTGGTGGACGCGCACGTGGACCCTGCTGGCCGCCACCGCTGAAGCGGTCGCCCAGAAGGGCCAGCGACGGCGGCGGGATTCGGACAAGAGCGCGGCGGCCAGCACCGCGGCGCTGGCATGGCCGCTGGGGAAGCTGCTGGTAAGCGGCTGGCGCAACCGGTGCGGATGGTCGTGCCCGGCTAGCGGGCGAGAGCGGTTGAAGGCTGATTTGATCGGCCCGTTGACCAGCACCGCCTCCATCGCCAGGGCCGCCGACACCCGCAGCGCCCGGCGCCGGTCCTCCTTGGACGTGGCGCCAAACCAGGCCAAGGCGTGCCAAAGGATGCTGAAGTTGCCCAGTTCAGACGCGGTGTAGAGCACCCGATCGGCCACCGGGTTGCCCCGGAGTCGGTCGAAGAACTGCTCGACGGCTTCGTCGAGGGCCTCCGCGGCGGCCTCTAGCCCGGCCGTCTGCCGGCGGCCTCGGGGGACGGAGGCGCCCAACCGATCATCAGAGATCAAAGCCATGGCCGAGAGGTTACGACGGTTGAGCGCCTGATCGGTAGGCGGGTTCGCTGTGTGGGCCGCATGCCCGCCGATCGCCCGCTACGACGGTTGAGCGCCTGATCGGTAGGCGCCGGGGGTGGTGAGCGGGTTGCGATGCCAGCGACGGGGGGTGGTGATGATCGACCTCGGGTAGTCTTCGAACAGCCAGCGGGCGAAGTTGCGCCGAGTCCAGGGGGTGAGGCCAGCGATGCGGACAGCCCCCCGGGCGCCGGGGCGGGTGGACAGGACTCGCCCGAGCCTGCGGGCCATGCGGTGGTCGGCGAACAGCTCTTGGCGCACAAACCGGCGGTAGGCGGCCATAACATGCTCGGCGCTGCCGCCGGCGACCACAGCGCTGGCCGCGCCCATGCCCGTGAGCAGGGCCTGGGCTATGCCTTCGCCGCTCATTGGATCGGTGGCGGCCGCGGCGTCGCCGGTGAACATAGTCCTCCCAGCGGTCAACGGGATCTTGTCGATGCGGGCGGGAATGGGCCAGGCCCGGTGGGTGGCCTCCGGAGCTGCACCGTCGCCCAGCACGGCCCGGATGTGGTCGCGCTCCACGAGCTCTCGCCACAGGCGCCCCATCTCGCCCACCGCCACAGGTCCGCCGCGGCGCACCCCGAACCCCACGTTGGCCCGGCCGTCGGGCAGCGGGAACGACCACACGTAGCCGGGCAGGATCTCCTCTTCGAACCAAACCCACAGTGCCCTGCCGGCGGCAGGGGCCACCCCCGACCAGTATTGGCGGAATGCGTGCCAGTCGCCGCGGTAGCCCTGGTGGGCCAAACCCAGGTGCTTGCGGGTGGGAGACCACATCCCGTCGGCCGCGATGAGGTAGCGAGCACGTATCTCGCCGATGTTCTCCACCTCTACCGAGACATGGCTGTGCTGCTCGACCACTCCTTGGCAACCGGCGCCCTCGAGCAGTTCAGCGCCTTCGGCCTTCGCCCGCTCTACCAGTGCATTGTCCAGATCCGAGCGGGGAACCACCGCAGCGAACTGGCCCCCGCTGCGGGGCAGGGGGAACTCCACGATGCGCCCCGACGGAGAGCGGATGCAAACATCGCCCACTGGCATCCACGAGGCGATGGGCCCGGGGTCGAGCCCCAACTCCTCCAAGAGTCGCAGCGCCCCGGCGGTGAGGCCGTCGCCGCACGCCTTGGGCCGGGGAAATCGGGCCCGGTCCACCATCACCACACGCTGGCCCGACCGGGCCAGGCTGATGGCTGTGGCGCAGCCCGCCGGTCCGGCCCCCACGACGGCGGCGTCCCACATGCCGTTCATCGACCGGCGCCGCTCAAACCGGCTCGTCCCGACCCAGTGCGGTATCTGATCCCTGGGACTGGCCTTGAGGGGCGGCGGGACCCTGGGCGGATCCAGGGGAAGGGCCCGGCTCGGCCGGCTGTTCCGGCAGCGGTTCGGGCGCCGCGGGCGCGATGGTGCAGAGATCAGCCCGCTGGTCTTCATCCACGTCCGCCGGGGCGTGGGTGTCTGTGCATTCCTCGGGCGGGACGCATCGTCGGGGCAGGCCCTCGTCGTCCAACTCCGCTTCGCCGTCGCCGTCGGCGTCAAGGGGCAGCACCGACGAGGTGCATGCGCCGGCGCAGTTGATTCCCTCCCGGGGCTGGTAGAGCGCGCTGACCGAGTCTCGCAGCACGGTGCCGTCGTCATAGGTTCGCGTGCGCTCGGTGGTCCGCAGCGTGCAGAAACCCCTGGGGGTGTCGTAGCGGTCGGCCCATTCCACTTCGGCGTAAGCGGTGGAGTAGATGCTCACCGTCACGCTGGTATCGGTCACCGTCGGCCACAGCAGCACCGCATAGGGGTTGGGGTTGCGGAACTTGAAATCGGGCTGGGGCCAGGAGATGGTGGCGTCCACTCCCTCCCGATAGCGGGCGATGTCGATGCTGTGGGCCTGGTACTCGGGGAACTCCATCCCGGCGTTGAAGGCCGCGGTGAACAAGGTGGTGATGAACTGCGAGATGCCGCCTCCCACATCGGAGTCATACACACCGTCGTAGATCACACCGGCATCCACGAACCCCTTCTCCTCGGTGCGCTCGCCCACGTAGCCGTTGACGGAGAACGTCTCACCGGGGTACACCACCGCCCCCTGGACTATCTCGGCGATGCGGTGGATGTTTGAAACCCGGTCTTGGCCCGGTGTGTAGTAGGTGGTGAACCGCCCGGTCAGCTCGACTATGCCCCGGTCTGCAAGCCAAGCCTGGTCGTTGATTTTGTCGGACTCGCGCAGCTCCAGTTCGACTGCGGGCGTGGTGTCGTCCAGTGCCCTCAGAATAATCCGATGGGCATTGTCTTGGCAGCACACCAGTGATGGGACCTCGGTCACCAGCACCGGTACGTCGTCTATCACGGTGAGCACCGGTTCGGAGGCCACCGTGGCCACTTCTGCGAACAGCTCGGCGAGGTCTTCGTCGACTTCGGCCGGATCGATGCCGTAGGCCCACTGGCCGTCTTCGGGCTGAAGTGTCAGCCAGGTTCGAAGCTGAGCGGGCTGCACTCGCTTGGTAATCCCCTCGACCGTTGTCAGCAGGCCCTGGGATGTGAGCCGGTTGATCCGGTCAACTGTCCGAGCCAGCGCCGCTTCGTCCGTGTCGGGCGGGATGAGCCGGACTTCCGCCTCAACCCTCAAGCGACTCTCGCCCCGGGTTGCGGAGGCAAGCAGGCCGGGCAGCGCCGGGGACAAGCTCACCGTCTGCCCGGGTATGCCGGCCGCCACCTGGAAGACGCCGTTTTCCAGCACGATGGCGGGCTCTGTGGGAGTGCTGTGCAGCCGGGTCTCCATCTGCGCGATCCGGCGGACATCAGCCGACAGCGTGAACAGCAGATCTGTCTGGGAGCTCTCGAAGAATGAAGCCGTCCACTCAAAGGGGTTGCCGGTTCCGCTGTGCTGCTCCATAACCGCGTCCACGGTTGAGTCCACGTCCACCGCCAACCCGATCTCCGCAGCGGCAACCGTGATCGACTGGCCGGGGGTGGCTATCCCGACCGGCGTCTGCTGGAACTGCTCGGCCAGATCGGCCACCACTGCGGTGAGCTGCTCCTCGCTCAGCCTGCCGATGTCGACGCTGATGTCGGGGATGACCGGGTTTTCCAGCCTCAGCCCCCGGGGTGTCCTGCCCGTGCTGCCGGAGGAGTCCACCAACCAGAAGACCAGCCAGACCGACAGAGCCACAAGCGGGGCGAACATGAGAGCCCAGACCCAGATTGGGCGGGGAGGCCGGCGCAGGCGCAGCGGGGTGTGCCGGTCCATGCCGGTCATCGAACACCAGCGGGGCGGCAGTGCGGGTCGGGTCTGGCTCGGCTAACTGGCATGGCCGGGGTCAAAAAGCCTGGCCTGGTCGGGCTCGATGCCTCGGAGCAGGTCGTAGTCGATCTCCACGCACTCTATGCTGCGATCTGCCCCCAGCGCGCGGGCCTGGGGCCTGACGACTTGTGCAGCGAGCATGCCGCGTACCGGCGCCAGAGCCGGATCTTGGTTCAAGAACTGGAGGTAGCGGGTGAGCTGCTCCACGCCGGCGATCTCGCCCCGCCGTTTCACCTCCACCGCGACGGTGTTCCCGTTCCCGTCGCGGCACAGGAGATCGACCGGGCCGATGTCGGTGGGGTATTCCCGTCGCACCAGCCGGAAATCTTCCGCCAGCGCCTCGGGCGAGGCGGCCAAGAGCTCCTGGAGGTGGGCTTCCACTCCGTCTTTGTCGAGGCCGGGGTCGCGCCCCAGCTCATGGGAGGCATCGAAGATCAGCTCGCGGATGATGATGGTGAGTTTTTCGCCGGCTGGATTGACCACTGTCCAGACCCCGTCCTCCTCCGAGAGGCGATTGGGGGCGTTCATCCAGTTGAGCGGCTTGTAGGCCCCTCCATCGGCGTGGATGGAAACACAGCCGTCGGCCTTGACCATTATGAGGCGCACCGCCTCGGGGAGGTGCGCGGCCAATCGGCCGTCATAGTCCACCGAACATCGAGCA
>JAPYOG010000097.1 GCA_028278785.1 Candidatus Poriferisocius anaerobius
GGTGGCCGACGTGAGCGGGTCGGTGGCCGCCTTCGCCCGGTTCACCCTGCATCTGGTGTACGCCATCAGCAACCAGTTCTCCAAGGTGCGCTCGTTCGTGTTCATCGACGGCCTCGACGAGGTGACCGGCTTCTTCGAGGGGGTGGACGACATCGGCGAGGCCGTCCACCGGGTGAACGCCGAGGCCGATGTGGTGTGGGTGGACGGCCACTCCGACTACGGCCACGCCTTCGAGGTGTTCTGGGAGCGCTACGGGAAAGACGTCGGCCCCAAGACCACGGTCATGGTCCTGGGCGACGCCCGCAACAACTACCACGTCTCCCAGGCTTGGATCCTCAAAGAGATCGAGCACCGGGCCCGCAAGGTGTTCTGGCTGAATCCCGAGCCCGCCGCCTACTGGGACACGGGCGACTCCATCGTCTCCGAATACGGCGTCCACTGCGACGGCGTCTTCGAAGTCCGCAACCTCCGCCAGCTCGAGGGCTTCGTCGAAAACCTGGTGTAGAGCCGGCCAGCGCGTCGGCCATCGGCTGCTGCGGAGTATCGACTGCCCGTCGTCGACCGAGAGCCCGCGTTGCCGCTGGGCGCGGGTCAAGCTGCCGGTTTTTCTCCAGCAGGGGCAAGCAACGGGCGGATTGCCCGGACACGCTGATTTATCCAGGTGGCGGCCTTGTCGATTTCTGCGGTCACTTCGGCAGGCGGCCCGCTGAGGTCGATGGCCAGGGTGTGGAGGCGCTTGCGGGCGTGTCGGACTTTGACCGTTCGCTCGGGCTGCCCGCCGTCGGCCATGCAGTAGATAAGCACTCCCTCTGGCAGGTCCAAAGCGGTTGTGTACGCCAATAGCTGGTAGTAGTCGCTGGTTCGGGCCCGGGCATCGTCGGTGAGCTTGTACTTGGTATCGGCCACGAAGACCTCATGGCCCTGCTTGCGGAATAGCAGGTCGGGCCGGATCGGCACTTGGTTGCGAGTTGCCAAGTAAGTGCTCCATTGGCTCACCACCTCGAGACGGCCCCGCAACGCCCGTCGCAGACGCTGGGTGACGAAGTTCTCGAAGAGCTGGTTCATGTCCACCAGGAACGACGAAGCGGCGTGGCGCCCGCGCCGGTCGGCCAGGGTCAAATTCGCGAGCAGCAGCCGGGCGAGGCGCAGAGCCGGCTGATAGTGGGTGTTCAATCGGGTGAATGCGATTCGGTCGAGGTCGTCAGGTTGAACATGGACGTCGGCCACATCCTCCAGCGAGACGACCTCCCGGAGCAATCGTTGACGATCCTCTGGCGCCACACCGGGAACCCTCAGCGCCAATCGTGTCGCGGCCTTCAGATAGCGGTTCTCGGCGATGTCGGGGGTGTGCTCGTCGAAGCGGCACGCCACCGGCACCCGGATACCTGCTTGGCGGAACTGCCCGGCCATGTCGATGCGACCCCGCAGCGCCACCAGCCGCTCCTCGGTATGGCGGTATGAACGCAGGCGCCCTCGGGCAAGGGTGGTCTCCAAAGTGCGCGCGTAGAACGCAATCACCGAAGGCAATAGGTCGGCGCTGTTCTCGTACTCGAAGGCCTCCTGCCGCCAAGCATTGGGATCCAAGCCCACTTCCAACAGCAGAAACAGGTTCTCAAGGCGGATCTTCGGGCGAATCAGCACCCGAATGCCATCCACCACCAGGGTGCCCACCCGGTTCTGGGCGGTGATCGAGTAGTAGCCGTGCTGAGCCTCCGGCTCTACGGTGATCGCGCCCTTCCCCGCGGAGGCAAGGCGACGCGCTTGGGATTCAGAGAGCCGATGCGATGCCCGCTCGTACTCGTAGAGCTCAATGGTGTCGCTCACACCGCCTCGTCGCTTTGGCTTTCTTGCGGTTCGTCGCCCTCATCGGACGGCTCGGTGGTTGCGGGCTGTTCTTGGACCGCCTCCGGTTCGTCCTGACCCGCATAGCTGCGGTACCGCCGGTAGGCATCATCGAACCTGAACCGCTCGATCTCCCCTGGGTTGCCGAAGAACTGGTCTTCGATGAACGGCTCGATGTTGTACTCCCAAATTCGCCGCACGGCCTCGTGGTCCAAGCCCGCCTTCATGAAGTGGCTTGGCCCGACGAGCAGGTCGTCCCCACCCAGTGCATCCTTGAGCTCGTCGTTGACTCGTGCCACCAACTCGCCCACCCACGCAGGTTCATCGTTCGCCTCGAGCCAGCGGTCCAACAGCCCCGCTATCGGTTTGCGGTTCGGGAAGAACGGGATGAAGTGGAACCGACGCCGTAGTGCCGCGTCCACGAGGGCGATGGAGCGGTCGGCGGTGTTCATGGTGCCGATGAACCAGAGGTTGGCCGGCAGCGCAAACTCTTCCTCAGGCCGGTAGAGGGTTTGGATGGCCTCGTTCCGGTACTCCAGCAAGAACAGCAACTCGCCCAGCACCTTGGGCAAGTTGGCCCGGTTGATCTCGTCGATGATCATCACATGCTGGCGATCATCAGGGGAGTTCTCGGCCCGTTCGGCCATGAGCGCAAGTGGCCCTGGGGTGAGCTGATAAGTCATGTCGCCGTCTGCGGCTTCGGGCCGGTACCCCTCGAAGAAGTCCTCGTAGGAGCTCGACGGGTGAAACTGCACCAACGCCCACCGGCTCGGATCGGCGGTGAGCGCCTCGGCCAGCTTGCGAGCCAAGTAAGTCTTCCCCGTCCCCGGCGGCCCGTAGAAGATAACCTGCCCCTTGTCCTCCAGCAGGGCCACCGCATCGTCCAAGAATCCCCGCTCGATTAGCAGTTCCTCTGCCAGTTCCTCTATCGGATCGGTGTCGTTGCCTCCGTCAGACCCCCCAGGCCCTGTTGCTCCGTTCTCCGATGTGGGTCGACGTAACACCCACCAGAAAAACTCCGTCTGGGCCAATGTGTCACCCGGACAGAACGGCTCGGCCAGTTCGTTGAGGATCCGGGCGGACTCATATTGCTTCTCAGCCCGGGAACCGCTCGGCTCCTCGATATCGAGACGATTGAGAACTGCCTGCTTGCCGTTGTCGTCCCAATACTTGTAGATACTCCCGTAGAACTCCGGGTGGGTGATCCACAGGAACTTCATGACCAGGGATTCGCCCAGCCCCGTAAAGCGCATCTCGTCGTCTTCGAGCACACGGCGGATGCGCTCGACGTCTGGATCATCCCCCCAGCACAAGTAGCGAACAATCTCCAGGAATTTGCGGATTTCGGATTCATCGGCGTCCTTGAGTGTCTTGTTCAAGGTACCCATCGCCCCTGCGCCGCCAGCCTGCTTCGTCGTCCATATGCGGCGGATATCTGGCCAGTCGTCTATCGAAATCCTGTCAGGCGCCAACAGCTCGGCGAAGCGCTCTCGATCGACCAAGCAGTTTTTGTGCCACGGGTGCGGGTAATCGGTTTCAGCTAACCACTCATCCACTAGCGGTTTGAGGGGATGATCGTCGCCAGGAACCTTCAGCGTTGGGGTCGGCCAGCCAGTGGCGAGGGTCAACAGTTCATCGAACAGCGGCTTCAGCTGCCTGGCCGTCTCGACAATCGTGGCCGCCAAGTCAACTTCGGCGAACTCTGCCCGGTCGAACCACCGCCCGTACACGAACTCTGCCCAGTGGGACCCACGGAGTCCGACGTCCTCGCCGACTCTGGAAGTTGAACCGCCCAAGACTCGACAACCCTCGTATCCGGCTGATTCAAGCACCGGCGCAACCTTGTCCATCCAGCCTTGAGGGTTTACTCCTGGACGCAACGCGACGGCTAAACCCTGGTCGTTGACCCATACCCTCATGCTGAGCCCATTCTCAGCGGCCGCTTCTATTCGCCAATCCACCCATAAGTCGGGCCTGGCACTTTTGGCTTTCGCCAAATTCGCCTTGATTGAGTGCCCGAGCGCCTCTTCGACGTCACCGGCAAGCTGTTTGCCCCAATAGGCAGCGATGCTCACCAAGGCGCAGGCGTTGCGCTCCGAGTCCTCTTCTGTCGCAGACTCGGCGTCCAAACCGAACGCGGCCCGGTCCGACAGCACTTCGTCCAAGAACACGGGCTGCCGGTTCTGCCACCAAGAGGCGGTCTTCTCGAACTCGACGGGATCATCAGTGAGCTCTCTGATCCGCTCCAAGAAGAACCCGTACTTCTCTGCTCGGTCTTCGGGCAGGCTTTCCCCGGTGGAGTATTCAATGTAGGAGGCCCCGCTCGTCCAGATCACCGGCCAGCGCTGATGATCGGCGAGTCCCCAGAAATACGAGCACAGAAATGGCACATGCCCCGGCGCCGGGTGGCTGCCGACCTTGATCTCCTCCGTATAGGCGGCCAGGGCGGTGATTTTGCCGACAGCATCTTGATCGGTTCCCGGTACGCTGAGTGAATCGGCCAGTATCCTGGCCAGCCGCTCAGGATCGTCAGCGTGTTTGGCTAGCTGGTTCAACATCATCTGGCCGCTGTGCCCGTTGAAGGCAAGCGTGCCGGGCTTCAACGCCCATTTGCGAATTTCCCCAATGAAGGCATCCAAGTCGCCCGTTTGCCGAAGGCCCACCAGCAACTCCAGCGCCTCCGGCGCACTGGCATGAAACCCCGCGTAGTTGCTGTCAATCTGGCTGAGCTCCTCCTCATCCGCCAGGAACCGCTCTCGATGCGCCTCGTACCAACGCCTGCGGAATGCCCGTTCCCCGTCTGGAACCTCTAGGTCTGTCATGGCTGGCACTCTACGACCTTCACGCCCAAGTGGCGGGAGTAGAACTCCACCGCCTCCTCCAGATCGGACACGTTCAACGCCGGCTGCAACCTCATCACGCCTTCACTCCCACGCCGACTCTAGTGGTGTGTCTTGTTCGCTAGCCGTGCAGGCCGCACTCGGTTTTGTCGGTGCCGGCCCAGCGGCCGGAGCGGGGGTCGTTGCCGGGGGCCACGGGCTTGGTGCAGGGCATGCACCCGATGGAGGGGTAGCCCCGCTCCAACAGGGGGTTGAACGGCACCTTGTGCTCGGCCATGTAGTCGGCCACCTGCTCGTCGGTCCAGGTGGCGATGGGGTTCAGCTTCACCAGGCCGCGCAGATCGCGCACCACGATGGGCGCCGACACCCGGGTGACGGCCTCGGCTCGGCGCAGGCCGCTCATCCAGGCCGCCTTGCCGGCCAGCGCCCGGTCGAGCTGGCCGGCTTTGACCGCCGAGCAGCAGTTCTCCGGGTCCATGTTCCACAGCTCGGGATCGTGGCGGGCCACGGTCATCAGCCGCAGGTTCAGGCCGTAGTGGCGGCGCACCCGCTCCACCGTCTCCAGCGTCTCGGGGAAGTGGAAGCCGGTGTCGATGAACACCACCTCCACGGCGGGGTCTACCTTCACTGCCAGATCGACCATCACCGCGTCGGTCATCGACGCGGCCAGCGACAGGTGGGGGGAGAAGTTGTCCACCCCCCACTGGATGATCTTCTCCGCCGGCAAATGCTCGAACTCTTCGCCGAGGGCGGCCAACTCCTCGTCGGTAAAGGCCGGGATGGTCAGGTTGCGCATTCTGAATCACCGATCACAGCTTGGTAGGGGCCGGTCTCGTCGAAATCGACGTAATACTCGGGGCCGTTGTCGGGGGTGGGGAACTCGTCGAGGTCGTCGAGGGTCTTGCCCACCGCCCGGGCGCCGCCCTGGCGCTCCAGCCAGTGGCGGAACTCCTCGCCCGCCTGTCGCTCGGCGGTGAACCGGCGCACCACCCGCACCACCGCGTCGGGCACGTTGCGGGCAGGCAGGCGCAGGGCCTTGGCGCCGAAGTGGATCTGGGTGTCGCCCACATAGCCGCCGAGCAGCATCTGATAGCCGGGCGCGGACTTGCCGTGAGCCCGGCGCTCTGCACCGAAAAAGCCGATGTCGGAGGCATGGTGCTGCCCGCACGAGTTGGTGCAGCCCGAGATGTTGATCCGCAGCCCGCCGACCTCGGCCAACCCCTCCTCGTCCAGGCGGTCGCCGATGGCGTCGGCCAGTCCTCGGGACTGCGTTACCGCCAGGTTGCAGGTGTCGGCGCCGGGGCAGGCCACCACGTCGCGCAAAAGCTCAGCGCCGGGCTCAGCCATGCCGATGGCCGACAGGGCGTCGAACAGCCGGGGCAGCTCGCTGTCGGCGAGGTCTCGGAAGACGATGTTCTGGCGGTTGGTGACCCGGCACTCGGCGCCCAGTTCTCGCTGGATGTCGGCCAGGGCATCGAACTGCTCGGCGGTTATGTCGCCCAGCCGGGCCCAGGCGTAGGCCGAGACCGTGCCTTTGGCCGCTCCCCGCACCACGTTGGCCTGCTCCCACAGCTGATAGGGCGCCCGACCGGCGATGGACACCGCCACTCCCTGGCCCACCGGGGTGGCTGCGACGCCGACTAGCTGTCCAGCGGGGGCATCGCCATGGCGCCTCACCATCTCGGGGATCCCCCCCGGCCAACTCGAAGAGGCCAAAAGGAACTTGCGCTCCCGGAAGATGCGGCGCTGGAGCTCTTCGAATCCCAGCTTCTCCACCAGCCACTTCATGCGGGCCCGGAGCTTGTTGTCCCGGTAGCCGTCATGGTCGAACACCCGCAGGCAGGCCTCGATGGTGGGCAGCAACTCCTCGCGGGGAGTGAAGTCTTCAAGGGCGAGCGCGGGGTGGGGAGTGGCGCCGAGCCCGCCGGCCACGTAGACCTGGAAACCGGCCTCCACGCCGCCCTCCACCTCCCGAGTGGCGGCGATGATGCCGATGTCGTTGAACATGGCCTGGCCGCAATCGGTGGCACAGCCAGAGAAGTTGATCTTGAACTTGCGGGGCAGGCGCTGGGCATAGGGGTGGCGGAGGAAGTGCTGCGCGGCGGCCTGCGCCCATGCGGTGATGTCCAGCACCTCGTGGGGGCAGGCGCCGGCGAGGTGGCAGCCCTGCACGTTGCGGACGGTGTCGCCGCAGGCCTCTCGGGTGGTGAGCCCGACCATGGCCAGGGTCCGCATCACGTCGGGAACTTCGTCGAGCTCCACGAAGTGGAACTGGATGTTCTGGCGAGTGGTGATGTGCCCCCAGCCGCGTGAGTGGGTTCGGGCGATGTGGGCCAGAGCCTCGAAGTGCTCGGGAAGTATGATGCCCGCGGGAATCTTGACGCGCACCATCTGGCGGGTGCCGCCCTGGCGCTGGCCGTATATCCCGTTGTTGAGGCGGAACACCCGCATCACATCCTCGGCGATCTCACCGGCCTTGTAGCGGGCCAGCATCTGCTCGAACTTGTCGATGTCTGTTTGCTGGGCGGGGTCTATCACCGCGGTGTTGTCGATTTGGACCGTGACCATTGCGCCTTCTTCAGGGTCTTGGGGGTTGGGGCTCTTGGAGTGGTTGGGCTCGCACTGCGGATAATTCAGATGCGAGCAATTCGGACTAGCTTGATCCGATTACTTGTCTATCAGGATAGCGGTCGGGAATCAAACCCGAGCGAACGACTCCGAAATAGGCTCCGAAATAGGCGTCGGCAAGGCGCCGGGGTCCGCAGTCAAGCGCTGAGGCGCTCGGCGATTCGGAAGGCCAGCTCAAGGCTCTGGGCGCCGTTCAGCCGGGGATCGCACATGGTCTCGTAGCGGCGCTCCAAGTCGTCATCGCTGATGGCCTCGGCGCCGCCCACGCACTCGGTCACGTCGTCGCCGGTGATCTCCACGTGGATGCCCCCGGGCCAGGTGCCAGCCTCGGCGTGGGCGGTGAAGTAGCGGTCGATTTCGGCCATCACATCCTCGAAGTGGCGGGTCTTGCGGCCTCCTGCGGTGGTGTAGGTGTTGCCGTGCATGGGATCGCATTCCCAGACCACCGGGTGGGCTGCGTCGCGTACCGCAGCGAGCAGCGGGGGCAGGGCGTCGGATACTCGGTCGGCGCCCATGCGGCTGATGAGGGTCAGCCGGCCCGGTATTCGACCGGGGTTGAGGATCTCGCACAGCTCGAGCACTTCTGCCGGTGTTGCCGTCGGGCCCAGCTTGCAGCCCAGCGGGTTCTTGATTCCCCGCACGAACTCCAGATGGGCGCCGTCAAGCTGGCGAGTACGCTCCCCGATCCACAGCATGTGTGCTGAGCAGTCGTACCACTGCCCGGTTATGGAGTCCTGACGGGTGAGGGCCTCCTCGTAGTCCAGCACCAGGGCCTCATGGCTGGTGTAGAAGTCCACCTGGTGGAGCTCCGGGGCGTCGGGCGAGATCCCGCAAGCGGCCATGAACCGGAGAGCGGAGCTGATGCCTTCGGCCACTCCCTCATAGCGCTGCCCACCGGGGCTGGCGGCGATGAACTCCTGATTCCAAGCGTGGACTTGGCGGAGGTCGGCGAAGCCGCCCCTGGTGAAGGCCCGCAGCAGGTTGAGCGTGGAAGCCGACTGGTGGTAGGCCTGCACAAGGCGCTCGGGGTCGGCGGTCCGCGAATGCTCGGAGAAGTTGATGTCGTTCACCATGTGGCCGCGGAAAGACGGGAGCTCCACATCGTCCACCACCTCAGTGGACGACGACCGGGGTTTGGCGAATTGCCCCGCGATCCGGCCGATCTTCACCGTGGGAACCCCGGCGGAGAATGCCAGCACCACCGCCATCTGCAAGATCACCTTGAGCTTGTCGCGGATGCTGTCGGCGGTCACCCCGTCGAACGATTCCGCGCAGTCGCCGGCTTGAAGCACGAAAGCCCGTCCTGCGCAGACCTCGCCGAGACGGCCGAGGAGCTGGCGGGCCTCGCCTGCGAATACCAGGGGGGGCAGCTTGTCCAAGGTCTTTCGCACCTGTTGCAGCGATCCCTGGTCGGGCCACTGGGGTTGCTGGGCCGCTGGCCGGTCCCGCCACGACGGGGGATGCCAGCCGGGTCGGGTCGTGCTGAGCGTGTCGACGGCGGCCGAACTCATAGCAGAATGCTCGCCTGTAGCCGGCTGTGGGGCAAAACCGATTATGGTCGGGCCGCTACGCGGCGTCGATGTTGAGCAGTGCGGCTTGAGCCCGCACCGAGTCGAGCGAGCGCCCGATGATCCGGCGGACGGCCTCTGAGGTGAGCCCGATGGCCTCACCGATCTCCCGGTAGCTGCGCTTATGCCCATCGGTCAGCCCGTAGCGCATCTCCAGCGCGGACCGGGACCGGTCGTCCAGCACGTCGAGCAATTCCGCGAGCGTTTCCATCTGATCGACAACGAGGGCCAAATCCTCGGGGCCGGGGCCGGAATCGGACTGGAGATCCATCAGCTCGCTGTTGTTCTCGTCGCCCACCGTGGTGTTGAGGGAGGTCATCGAGGTGAACCGGTGGAGCAGAGCGTGCTCGGAGTCCAACTCCTCGCCGCCCCCGGCGGCTTGCCGCACCGCGGCGCGCAGGCTGGCCGCCCTCTCACCGGGCAGCCGGATCAGGTTGGCCTTCTGGTCGAGCGCCCGACCGATGGACTGGCGGATCCAGAACGTGGCATAGGTGGAGAACTTGAACCCCTTTCGCCAGTCGAACTTCTCCACCGCCCGGTCCAAGCCCAAGTTGCCCTCCTGCACCAGATCCAGCAACTCCATGCCGGTTGGCAGGGGATACTTCTTGGCCACGCTCACCACCAGCCGGAGGTTGGCCCGGATGAAGCGCTCCTTGGCCATGGCCGCTTCCCTGACGAGGGTGCGCAGCCGGGGATTGTCTTCTCCCGCATCCAGGCGTTCTTGGGCCTCGCGGCCCCGCTCGATCTTCTGGGAGAGCTTCCTCTCATCATCTTTGGTGAGCAGGGGCACTAAGCCGATTGCGTTGAGGTACTGGCCTGTTGAGTCGTCCATATGATCCCGTCTTGCTCTTGCTGTGTTTTTGCTTCTGTCGGCTGCAACCTCTCAGCTCCCTGCTTTGTTCCCGGAGACAGCCATTTCCTGTTCCCGCAACATACCTGTGGGCGCTGCTCCTGTCGCATTAATTTCGCGGCCCGGCAGTTGGCTGGGGGCATTGCATAGTGATTTCGCGGCGCGGCAGTTGGCTGGGGGCATTGCATAGTGATTTCGCGGCGCGGCAGTTGGCTGGGGGCATTGCATAGTGATTTCGCGGCGCGGCAGTTGGCTGGGGGCGCGGCTGTGGCTCTGTGATTTCGTACACTGCGGACCGTGAGTCGCGTTGGGGTATTCGGGGGCACCTTCGACCCAGTCCATGTGGGCCATATTGCTGTTGCCGCGCGGGTTCGCGGGGCGCTGGAGCTGACACGGGTGGAGCTGGTGGTGGCCAATCGGCCTTGGCAGAAGCTGGGCCGCCCCCAACTCAGCCCGGCCCGCGACCGCTTGGCCATGGTGGAGGCCGCGGTGGAGGGTGTCGACGGGGTGGTTGCCTCGTCGCTGGAGATCGAACGCGGGGGTCTCACCTACACCGTGGAGACGTTGGAGGCGTTCCGAGACGGCAATCCCGGCGACTCCCTGCACCTGATTCTGGGCAGCGATGCCGCCGGCGCGCTGGACACCTGGCACCGCTTTGACGAGATCGCCGAGATGGCCGAGGTGGTGGTGGTAGACCGTCCCGGGTCGCTGGGGTTGCGACCGCCCGTGCGCCACCGGGTAGTGGCGTGTCCGCTGCTCGACGTGTCCAGCAGCCAGGTTCGGGAGTGGGCCGACGCGGGTTGGCCGCTGGACGGCCTGGTACCACCGGCTGCGCTTGCATACTGCCGCCAAAGGGGACTGTATGGGTGACCACGGCGACGGTGGCAGGGCCTCCGTGTCCACAGCGGTGATGCCGCGCTGGTGGCGATGGGGCTGGCCGCTGCTGCTGCTGGGAATGGCAGCCGCGATACCCCTTTTGGTCTGGCTGGGCTGGTCGGCGATCTCCAACAGCAGCGATGGCACCGAGGTGGGCGCCCCGATCGATCCGGCCGAGCCCGGATACGAGGCCTTCGTGGATCCCACGCCGACGCTGCTGTTGGTCCACGCCAACGGCGACCGGTTGCACGGGGTGACGCTGCTGGTGCTGACCGATCCCGGAATCGAAGGGGCGGTTGTGATAATGGCGCCGGAGACCGCGACATCCCAGGGGCTTCTCAGCGACCGCTGGGCCGACTCGGGCAGCACCGGCTTGGCCGACTCGGTGGCCGAGCTGCTGGGCATTCGCCCCGACGAGTGGCAGGTGGTGGGCAACGACGGATGGGCGGCGCTGGTGTCGGCGGTGGCGCCCGTCGGCCCGGTCAGCCCCGCTCCGGCAGCCGGCCCCGATGGGGAGATTCGACTCGGGGGCGGGTCAACGGTGTTGGAAGCGAGCGATGTCGGGCTTTACCTGGCGGAGCGGGGTCCGGGGGAGTCGCCGATTGCGGGATTGTCCCGCCATGAGTCGTTTTGGCAGGCGTGGCTGGAGCAGGTGGGGGAATCCACCGCTCCCGACGTGATTCCGGGTGAGACCGACCGGGGAGTGGGAAGGTTTGCGAGGAGCCTGGCCGCGGGCAGATATCTCGTGATCACCATCGGCGAGGAAGTCGCCGACAGCGGGGTTGTGGGCTTGGCGCCTGAGCAGACGGCTTCTTTGGTTAGAGAGCTCATCCCGTTTCCCGTCTCGGTTGACGGCGCAAGCTCGCCCAGGGTCCGGCTGCTCAACGGCCATGGCGGGGCGGAGCTGACCAAGGCTGCTGCCCGAGCCTTGAGCCGGGCAGGCGCCCGGATAGCCATCATAGGCAATGCCGCTGAGTTCGGTTGGCAGAACACCGAGGTCGCCTACCACAGCCTCGGGTTCGCGGGCCATGCCGAAGCCTACCGGGATGCCCTCGGCGCAGGATCGGTGGCAGCCGAAGAGCCGATCGATCCCACAATCGACATCACGGTCACCTTTGGAGCGGATTTCTCCCAGTTGGTGGACGGCGGGGGATAAGGTGGCAGCGTGATGGCTGCATGAGCGCAAATCCCACCGGATCACCCCCGTTTCGAGCCGAGACATGACCGCCAGATGAGCGTCAGCGCCGCTGACACAGCGGTGATGGGGGATTGGGTCGAGGCCGCAGCGGCAGCAGCAGCACAGGGCCCTGGTTCCGACACCGTGGTCATCGATGTGGGCGACACGCTGGCAATTACCGAGCACTTCGTGATCACCACCGGTGCCAACACGCGTGCGGTGCGGGCCCTTGCCGAGCGGATCGAAGAAGCGGTGGACGCCTGCGGGGGTCCCAAGCCCGGCTGCATCGAGGGGCTCTCCGACTGCGAGTGGGTGCTGATGGACTACGGCGCATTCGTGATCCACATCTTCACTGCCTCAGCCCGCAGCTACTACGCCCTCGACCTTCTCTGGAAGGACTGCCCAACCGTAGACGGCTTCTTGCTCCGTCACGATGACGGGCTCAGCTCATGAGCGACGGCAGCGGCAAAATCCTTTGTTCCGATATCTTCCAAACACCAGGACGTCTCGGGGATCTGAGCAAACTGTCCAATGCATCTGATCGCTCCGCGGCGCATTTCTTCTGGGATCTCCAGTTCCGCGACCTCTAAGGAGAGACCCTTGCCGTGGGCCTTCACCAGCGCCTCTTTGATCGTCCATAAACGGAAGAACGCGTACATCTGCTGACCACCATCAAGCGACTCCAGCTCAGCCTTCTCCCGCGGGCTGCACACGCCTTCGATGAGGTTGTCGAGGTTTCGGCGGGGGACCCGCTCTTCAACGTCCACCCCCAGGCGACCCTTGGGCGCCACGGCAATCAATCCGTGATTGCCGCTGTGGCTCACGTTGAAGCTGATGGATGCGTGCTGGCCGTCAACCAGGGCGAAAGGCTTGCCGTGCGTGGCGGACGCGAAGGCCAACGACTCGTTGGGACAGCCGATCTCGCGGCACAAGACGGCACGGAGCGCAGCGCGGCACAGCGCATAGCGCCGCTGAGCAGATGGAGACTGAAAGCGCTGCCAGCGCAAGCGTTCTTCCCCGTCGAGCGAGGCAAGAGCTTCGGCCTCATGGTCGGCATTGGGTCTCAAGTCAACGTGGAGGATGGCGATGGACATACTCTCGCTCCTCATGAATCGGCTGCGGCGGCAAATCGGCACCATAGCCAAGCACTTCATGGCTGACAAAGAACACGCATACGTGGCGGTGTCCCAACTTTGACGGGTCGCCCCGGCGGAGTTAAGCTGCGTTTTTCAACCCGAGGCGAACGAAATTCGAAGGGCCCGCCCGCCAAGATGCCGGCCATATGG
>JAPYOG010000098.1 GCA_028278785.1 Candidatus Poriferisocius anaerobius
CGCCCGGCAGTTCCTGGGCCAGATGGACAAGCCCGACGTGGATTTCATCGACGGCTTGTCCCCGGCCATCTCCATCGACCAGAAGAGCGCCTCCCGCAACCCCCGCTCCACGGTGGGGACCATCACCGAGGTGTACGACTACCTGCGCCTGCTGTTCGCCCGAATCGGCATCCCCCACGATCCCGAGACCGGCGAGCGCCTGGTGCGCCAGACCCCCCAGCAGATCGTGGACCGGGTGATGGGGATGGACGAGGGGGTCCGGTTCCAGGTGCTGGCCCCGGTGGTGCGGGGCCGCAAGGGCACCTACGACACCCTGCTGGCCGAGCTGGCATCCGACGGGTTCGCCCGGGCCATCGTGGACGGCGAGCTCATCGAGCTGGGCAGCGGCATGGACAACCTCGACCTGGGCCGCTATGAGATGCACAGCATCTCGGTGGTGGTCGACCGGCTGGTGATGCGGGAGGGCATCGAGCGGCGCCTCGCCGAGTCTATGGAGACAGCGCTGGGGCTGGCCGAGGGCGTCGCCGAGCTGATGATCATGCCCCAGGCGCCCGACACCGGCGAGGCGCCCCAGACGATCACGTTCTCCCAGCATCTGTCCCGGCCCTCCGACGGCAAGTCGTTCGAGGAGCTGGCCCCCCGCAACTTCTCCTTCAATTCGCCCTATGGGGCATGCCAGGCGTGCGACGGGCTGGGGGCGGTGTTCGAGGTCGACCCCCGGCTGGTGATCCCCGACCCCGACCTGAGTCTGGAGGACGGTGCCATCGCCCCGTGGGCCAAGGGCCACAACCAGTATTTCAAGCGCTTGGTGGAGTCGGTGGCCGAGGATCGGGACATCTCCATGACCGAGCCGTGGGGGAGCCTGGACCGCCGGCACCACGATCTGCTGCTGTACGGCAAGGGCATCGCCAACCAGCGCACCGAGGTCCGCTTCCGCAACCGCTATGGCCGGGTCCGCCGCTACAGCGCCCGCTACGAGGGTGTCATCCCCTACCTCCAGCGTCGCCACAGCGAGTCGGACTCCGACGCGGTGCGGGCGCAGATCGAGGGGTACATGCGGGAGGTGCCCTGCTCGGGGTGCAACGGCGCCCGGCTCAACCCGCTGTCGCTGGCGGTGACCGTGGACGGCCGCACTATCGACGAGGTGTGCGGGCAGTCCATTCGGGATGCGGCCACTGCCTTGGCCTCGCTGGAGCTGTCGGAGCGCGACCAGGCCATAGCCGGGCAGGTGCTCAAGGAGATCAACGCCCGATTGAAGTTCCTGCTCGACGTCGGGCTGGAGTACCTGACCCTGGGCCGCTCGGCCGGCACCCTCAGCGGGGGGGAGGCCCAGCGCATCCGCCTGGCGTCGCAGATCGGCAGCGGTCTTATGGGGGTGCTCTACGTGTTGGACGAGCCCTCCATCGGCCTGCACCAGCGTGACAACCGCCGCCTCATCGACACGCTGGAGCGCATGCGGGATCTGGGCAACACCGTTTTGGTGGTGGAGCACGACGAGGAGACGGTGCGGGTGGCCGACCATGTGGTGGACATCGGCCCCGGCGCCGGCGAGCACGGCGGCACCGTGGTCCACTCAGGAACAGTGGCCGCCCTGCTGGAGAACGAGCAATCGCTCACCGGGCAATACCTGTCAGGCCGCAAGTCCGTCCCGGTGCCCGAGCGGCGGCGGACTCCCGGCGACGACTGGCTCACCATCCGGGGCGCCCGGGAGCACAACCTGGCCGACATCGACATCGACATCCCGCTGGGCTGCTTCGCGACCGTGACCGGGGTGTCGGGGTCGGGCAAGTCCACCCTGGTCAACGACATCTTGTACCGCTCGCTGATGCAGCGCATCTACAAGTCCAAGATCCCGCCCGGCCTGCACAAGGGCATCGACGGCACCGAGGCCCTCGACAAGGTGATCAACATCGACCAGCAGCCCATCGGCCGCACCCCCCGGTCCAACCCGGCCACCTACACCAGCGTGTTCGACCACATCCGCAAGCTGTTCGCCCAGACCCCCGAGTCCAGGGTGCGGGGCTACATGCCAGGCCGGTTCTCCTTCAACGTGAAGGGCGGCCGCTGCGAGGCCTGCTCGGGCGACGGCACCATCAAGATCGAGATGCACTTCCTTCCCGACGTGTACGTGCCCTGCGAGGTGTGCAAGGGGGCCCGCTACAACCGCGACACCCTCGACATCGAGTTCAAGGGCAAGACCATCTCCGATGTGCTCGACATGTCGTGCGCCGAGGCCCTGGAGTTCTTCGGCAACCAGCCCGCCATCACCCGCCACATGCAGACGCTGGTGGACGTGGGCCTGGGCTACATCCGCTTGGGCCAGCCCGCGCCCACCCTTTCGGGCGGCGAGGCCCAGCGGGTGAAGCTGGCCTCAGAGCTGGCCAAACGGCCCACCGGCCACACCATCTACATCCTCGATGAGCCCACCACCGGCCTGCACTTCGACGATGTCCGCAAGCTGCTGGCAGTGCTCAGCCGCCTGGTAGACCAGGGCAACACCGTGCTGGTGATCGAGCACAACCTCGACGTGATTAAGACCGCCGACTGGATCGTGGATCTCGGCCCCGAAGGCGGCGACAACGGCGGCACCGTGGTTGCCGAGGGCCCCCCCGAGCTGGTGGCCCGCTCCGACCACAGCTACACCGGCAAGTTCCTCCGCCCCGTGCTGGGCATCTGATTTCGGTTCTGGGTGTTCTTGTTGCCGCCGACTAGGGGAACCAGCCTCTGCCCTGTTTAGAGCGCATAGGATCAGGTTCATGATGGTCGACAAGACGACATCTTCCGGGCGAACGCCTGATTTGCCGTTTCCCGATGATGTCGTAGAGCGTCACCTCCGGCTCGGTGAGGACAGTGGCTGGGAGTTCCCTCAGCGCGACTCTTGGGCCGATTCGATAGTGGCCTTCGCTAACTCGGACGGCGGCGTGCTGCTTCTGGGGGTCACCGACGCAGGTCTGGTGACTGGCATGTCGCGTCAGGAGTTAGACATAGCTGAAAGGACGGTCCGCGAGGTCAGCGCCGACTTGGTGAAACCGCCGGTGCGGGTGCGGACCTATCGCCAGGAGCGCGAAGGCAGGGCGTTTCTGTTGGTTTCCGTGCCTAGTGGCGATGCTCAGCACGACGGCCCGAATGGTGCCCTGCAACGTGTCGGCGCTGCGAAGGTGCTTATGTCACCTGATGAGCGACTCCGGCTCGCGCAACGTCGAGGCCAGGCTCGGTTTGTGGGGTTCGACCATCAGCCGGTAGGAGCCACGGGATTCTCGACACTGGAGGCGGATCTTTGGAGTCCGCTGCTCAGCGTCCACGGACAGGCCGATCCTAAGGTGGCCCTAGCGAAGCTGGGCCTGCTCACCCGAGAGGAGACCGGCGAGGAGCGTGCCTCCGTGGCGGGGGTCTTGATGTGTACGCATCGTCCGGCGGAGTGGATCCCGTCGGCAGAGATCTCGGCGGTGCGCTACCGCGGCACCGACCGCGCGTCCGGCCAGCTCGACGCACAGACGATCGATGGTCCGCTTGACCGCCAGGTCCGTGACGTGCTGCTGTTCGTGGAGCGGAACATGCGGGTTAGTGCCCGCAAGACTCCGGCGAGGGAGAACGTGCCCGAGTACAGCCTCGCTGCTGTCTTCGAGGCGGTCGTGAATGCCGTTGTTCATCGCGATTACGCGATGCGCTCAAGCAGAATCCGTCTGTCGATCTTTGCCGACCATCTTGAGCTGTGCTCGCCCGGGTCGCTACCGAACAGTCTGAGCATCGACAGCATGGGAGAGCGGCAGGCCACACGCAATGAACTGCTCACGTCGGTCTTTGGACGTTTGGACGCGAGCGGGGTTGATGCTGCGGGTCGAAGTTTTTTCATGGAGCGCAGGGGCGACGGGGTGACGATTATCCGGCGCGAGACCCAGGCGCTTACCGGCAAGCTGCCGACCTACCGGTTGCTTGACGGCGATGAGCTGTGTTTGACCATTCCCGCGGCGCCGCCACCGGCGGAGCCCGCAGCCCCCGTCGTGACGGTGCGTAGCGCCGGACTGCCGATAGAGGGAGCGACGGTATTGGCGCTGTTCCCGAACAAGACCTGGAGGCGCGCCGTGACCGATGCCCAGGGCGACGCGCAGTTGGAGCTGCACTCGGCCGAGTTGCCCATGAACGTGTTCGTAGCGTGCGAGGGTTGTGTCGCCCATCTCGAGCGGGGCTGGGTGCCCGCAGAGCGTGCGCTTGCCATAGAACTGGAACCAGCGCCGGACGGTGGCTCAGCGGTGTTCACCGAGTCCACGGGATTCCTGCCGGGCCTGGAGGGACGGCTGAACCCCATCAGCGATACCCACGACCGCACCTACCTGTACGCGGATAACGTGGCAATCAACGAAGGCCAGCAGCAGCCGGTTCGCTTCTCGCCCGGTACTGATCAGTTGCGACTCGAAGATGCCAACGGGAGCGTACTGCTGGTGACCGTGACCGCCATTGAAGGGCGCTCCTCATTGCTCGACTACCGCCGCCCCTAACCCCTGAACTTCCCCTCTAATCGTGGAGAGGAATGGGGCTAGCG
>JAPYOG010000099.1 GCA_028278785.1 Candidatus Poriferisocius anaerobius
CGACACGTTGTGGTAGGGGTCGCCCCGCACGAAGTCGGGGTTGAACCACCCCCAGGTGAGATCGGCCAGGTGGTAGAAGAGGTACAGCCCGATGATGGGGCCGGTCCACCGCATGGTGCGCGACGCGAAGTTGGCCGCGACGTAGCTCCGCCCGCCGGGATAGCGCTGTGCTCCTGCCCCGGTCATGCGAATGCGGCTGCCCCGGCTGACGGACCGGGCGACCGGCTGACCGGCGGCGATGCTCATCCGGCTGAGGGAATAGGCCGAGTGGATGTGCAGGGCGAAGGCGATGATCAGCCCGATGCGCATGGCCCACAGCAGCCAGGTGCGGGGCAGGAGCTTGGTGCCCAGATCCCGCAGGGTCTCGGCGTACTCGTGGATCTCCAGCGGCCCCTCATAGAGGTGGAGGTTGCCGATCATGTGGACCACTATGAAGCCCAAAAGCGCAATCCCGGTGAGGCCCATCACCCACTTCTTGCCCACCGCGGTCTGATAGATGCCAAGCGGCCAAGGAAGCCTAACCCTGGGGGCCGACCGCACCGGCGGCGGCGTGCTCACTCTGGTTGCGGCTTGTGCCATCTCCTGCCTCCGCTCCGGGCCACCCACAGCCCGGAAGCAATCGCGCTCCCGCCGACGGTACCGGCGCCCCGCCCCCTGCGGCTAGCCGTACCGGGGCTGAACTTCATGGGTGTCTGCCCGTCGCTCAAATTTCTTCTTGCGTTTGGCGCGGTGGCATGGCAAGGTTACGTTGTTGAAATTACAACCATGTTGCTTCCCTGCTGGAAGGCTGAACCGGTCAACCTGCGGGGCGGTAGCGGGCGGGGGTTACAGCGGGCAACTGGAAAGGCGAACAGGAGAGCGCTATGAGACTAGTGGGGAGCACAGCGGAGCTGTCAGAAAAGGCTGGCGATGGCCGGGCTTGGCAAGCTCTGGCCAACTGTCTGGGGGTCGACCCCGACTTGTTCTTTCCCGAGCGGGGGGCATCCACACGGGAGGCCAAGGAAGTCTGCCGGGCTTGCGTGGTACGAGAGGAATGCCTGGAATACGCCATCGTCAAAGGCGAGAAGTTCGGCATCTGGGGTGGCATGAGCGAGCGTGAGCGGCGCAGAGTCCGCCGGGCCCGGGGGCTCACCCGAGTGCGGGAGCCGCTCACCGCGGTGGCCGACGGCCCGGGTGCTTGAGCCGCATCGCCGTCTGGCGCATCGCGCTGGGCACCCCAACCTAGTAGCCTGAGGCCATGAACCTAGGTCCAACAGAGTTGATCATTGTCCTAATCATCCTCCTGGTGCTGTTCGGCGGGGCCAAACTCCCCAAACTGGCCCGGTCGCTGGGCCAGGCGCAAAAAGAGTTCAAGCAGGGCGTGGCCGACGGGGCGAACCCCGAGCACAAGGCCGACAAAGCCGCCGGCAAAGTTGAAGAAGAGCGAAAAGAGACCTGAGCTCCTGAGTCCTGGTCAAGCGGCGCAGCGGGGCCAAGCGCGGTAGCGGGGTTCTTCCCACAATCCCCCGCAATCCAGGTGCCTGGCCCCGCACAGCGGGAACAGCATTCAAAATGCCGCCTTCGAGCGGTTAGAATTGCCTGGCCTCAATCCCCACAGGAGCAACACGATGACTGATACCGCAGATGCCTTTCCCGAGCCGCCGGCAGGGCACGTCAAAGTGGTCTATATGGGGCCGGTGGCGCCCCACTGGCACTTCATGTCCGATTTCGGCGACTTCGGCCAGATCGAGCAGTTCAAGACGCGGGCCGAGGCCCGTTTGCTGCTGCTTCCCCCTCACGACCCCCAATTCCGCCGAAACCGGGAGCGCATCAACCGAGATGCCGAACGGGAGAATCTGCTGATCGACTGGGATTTGGGCTACGACGAAGAAGCAGAGGAGAGCGCCGACAGCCAGGGGTAGCAGCAAGAGCAGAACAAAATGGTCCAGGAATCCATCGACATAACAGCCAAGTCTGCACGGTTCATCAACCGCGAGCTCTCCTGGCTGGATTTCAACAGCAGGGTGCTGGCCCAGGCTGAGGATTCTTCCCTCCCCCTGCTGGAGCGGATCAAGTTCTGCGCCATCTGGTGCTCCAACCTCGACGAATTCTTCCAAGTCCGGGTGGCCGGCCTCAAAGACCAGCTAGCCGGCCAGTTCACCGGGACCACCCCCGACGGGCGAACCGCCGCCCGGCAGCTCCATGAGATCCGGCTCGAGGTTGACGCCCAGGCCGACCGGGCCACTCGCTGCATGCAAGCGCTCACCCCGGCGCTGGCCGATGCAGGCATCGAGATCCTGGACTGGGATGACCTAGGCGACGAGGACCGCAAGTTCCTGTCCGAGGAGTTCGACAACCGCATCTATCCGGTGCTGACGCCGCTGGCAGTTGATCTCGGCCACCCCTTCCCCTACATATCCAACCTCTCGCTGAGCTTGGGCGTGTTGATGGCCGACCCGGCCGACGGCCACAAGCGGTTTGCCCGCCTCAAGGTGCCAGCCACGTTCGGGCGCTTCCTCCAGCTCCCTGACGACTACCGGTTTGTGCCCATCGAGCAGGTGGTGGCCGCCCACCTGCCCACACTGTTCCCGGGAATGGAGATCGTCGAGACGGTTGCCTTCAGGGTCACCCGCAACGCCGATCTGGCCGTGGATGAGGGCGAAGCCCAGGATCTTCTGGCAGCGGTGGAGATCGAGCTTCGCCGCCGCCGGTTCCGCAGCGTTGTGCGCCTCGAGGTGGAGCACATGGTGTCGTCGGAGATCCGCAGCATGCTCATCGACGAGTTGGACATCGAACGAGACGACGTCTACGAGATGGACACCTTGCTGGAGCTTTCCAGTCTGTGGGAAATGTACGCCATCGACCGTCCCGACCTCAAGAACCGGCCTTGGAAGTCGGTCAATCCTCTGCCGCTGTCGGGGCCTGGCGAGCAGCCGGCCGATCTGTTCGCCCGCATCCGCGAGGGCGACATCTTGGTCCACCATCCCTACGACTCCTTCACCGCGACCGTGCAGGAGTTCATCTGGCAGGCAGCCAAAGACCCCCGAGTCCTGGCCATCAAGCTCACCTTGTACCGGACGTCGGGCGACAGCCCGATCGTGCGATCGCTCATCCGGGCGGCGGAGAGCGGCAAGCAGGTGGCGGTGGTGGTCGAGCTGAAGGCCCGCTTTGACGAGGAGGCCAACATCGAATGGGCCCGCCGCTTGGAGCAGGCCGGAGTCCATGTGGCCTACGGCCTCGTCGGCCTCAAGGTCCACGCCAAAACATGCCTGGTGGTCCGGGAGGAGGCCGACGGGGTGCGCCGCTACTGCCACATCGGCACCGGCAACTACAACTCCAAAACCGCCCGGGTGTACACCGATCTGGGCCTGTTCACCGTCGACCCCGAGATCGGGGTCGACCTCACCCAGCTATTCAACTCCCTGACCGGCTATGGCCGCGACATCGAATTCCGACGACTGGTTCCTGCGCCCCAGTGGCTGCGCCCTGCGGTGACCGAGCTGATCCGCAGGGAGGCCGATCTGGGCACCGATGGCCGGATCATCATGAAGCTGAACAGCCTGGCCGATGCCGACATGGTCGAAGCCCTGTATCTGGCCTCCCAAGCCGGTGTGCAGATCGACTTGATCGTGCGGGCAATCTGCTGTCTGCGCCCCGGCGTTGCGGGCATGTCAGACACCATCCGGGTCCGCTCCCTCATCGGCCGATACCTGGAGCACAGCCGTGTCTACTACTTCGCCAACGGAGAGGGTGTCGGCGCCCCCGCCTACCTGATCGGCTCTTCCGACCTCATGCCCCGCAACCTGAATCGCCGCATCGAGGCCCTCGTGTCCGTGCAGGATCCCGGTTTGCGCCAGCGCATCCACCAGGTGCTGGAGATCAATCTGAAAGACGATGTGCTGGCTTGGGAGCTGAAGGCCGACAGCAGTTGGCAGAGAGTGCCCACACAAACCGGTTTCGAAGCCCACACGGCATTTGAGCAAGTGGCGCGGGCTGCGGTTTCCTAGTGGTGTGTCTTGGTCGCCGGTGTGGGGTTCGGCGGTGACCTCGATGACCGCTTCGCCCAGGGCCAGGCGGGTGCCTGGCGGATATGCGGCAGGGCGGCCTCCAGCTCTTCGGGAGTGCGGTGGTGACCAGATTCAGCGGTCATCGCTTCAGGGTCTTCTGCTCTGTCGGCCGGTTGAGGCCGGCGCAGCCCACCAGCGTCCGCTGAACCGCCAGTCGGTTGAGGCTGGTGCGGCTGGCTCTGCTGCCGCTGGACGTGGCCAGAGAGCCTCGTAGGCGGCCAGAATGGCAGCCACTTCGGGTTCAGTGGGCTGCGGGGAGATTTGGGCGAGGCTCATGTCATGTCTGCGGCGCGCTTTAGAGCGGGATGACGCCGTGCTTTCGGGGCGGCAGCTCCTCGCGCTTGGATCGGAGCATCTCGAAACCGGAGATCACCAGCCGACGGGTGTCGGCCGGGTCGATCACGTCGTCTATGTAGCCCCGCTCGGCGGCAATATAGGGATTGGCGTAGCGCTCGGTGTAGTCCTCCACCAGCTCGGCCCGCCGGGCGACGGGATCGGCAGCAGACTGGAGCTCTCGGCGGTGGATGACCTCCACCGCCCCTTGAGGCCCCATCACGGCCAGTTCGGCGGCGGGCCAGGCGAACGAGAGGTCTGAGCCCACCGATTTGGAGTCCATCACCACATAGGCACCGCCGTAGGCTTTTCGGACGATGATCTGGATGCGGGGCACGGTGGCTTCGCAGTAGGCGTAGAGCAGCTTGGCGCCGTGGCGGATGATGCCGCCGTGCTCTTGGTCGACGCCGGGCAGGAAGCCGGGTACGTCTACCAGCGTCAGCAGGGGGATGTTGAAAGCGTCGCAGGTTCGCACGAAGCGGGCCGCTTTGGAGGACGACTCGATGTCGAGCACGCCGGCGAGCACCATGGGTTGATTGCCCACCACGCCCACGGTGTAGCCGTTGAGGCGGGCGAACCCGCACACGATGGACTGCGCCCAGTGAGCGTGGTACTCCATGAAATCTCCGTCGTCCACCACCGCCTGGACCACCCGGCGCATGTCGTAGGGCAGGTTGGGGCTGTCGGGCAGGATGTCGCGCAGCTCCGGGGCCAGACGCTCGGGATCGTCGGCAACCGCGGCCTGCGGAGGCGCCTCCAGGTTGTTGGCCGGCAGGTGGCCGACCAGGTAGCGGACCTCGTCCAGCACCTCCTCCTCGGTTTGGGCCACAAAGGTGGCCACCCCCGACTTGGTGGAATGCGAGCGTGCGCCGCCCAGATCCTCCAAAGTGACCTCTTCGCCGGTGACCGTCTTCACCACGTCGGGGCCGGTGATGAACATATGCGACTTCTCGGCCACCATGAACACGAAATCGGTCATCGCCGGGCTGTACACCGCGCCGCCGGCGCACGGCCCCAAGATGACGCTGATCTGGGGAATCACGCCTGAAGACTTGACGTTGCGGTGAAAGATCCCCCCGTAGGAGTCCAGCGACACCACGCCTTCTTGGATGCGGGCCCCGGCCCCGTCGTTGAGGCCGATCATGGGCGCTCCCACCGACAGGGCCAAATCCATCACCTTGTGTATTTTCTCGGCGAACACCTCCCCCAGCGCGCCGCCGAACACGGTGAAGTCCTGGGAGAACAGAAAAACCTTGCGCCCGCCGATCGTGCCCCAGCCGGTGATCACGCCGTCGGTGTACGGTCGCTCTTGGATGCCGCTGTCCAGCGCCCGATGACGGGCCAGCATGTCGAGCTCGTGGAAGGAGCCGTCGTCGAGCAGGTAGTCGATGCGCTCGCGCGCCAGCATCTTGCCCTTCTCGTGCTGGCGGTCGACGGCTCGCTGGGGACCGGCGCGGAGGGCTTCTTGCTTGCGGCGCTCTAAGTCTTTCAGGCGGTCTTTCATGGAGTGCTCAGCCATGTCCCCGTCAGGCTACATGGGGTCTGCTGTTTTCTTGGGAGTTGGGCTTTCAGTTTTTCGGCCCGGTTTTCTTGGGATTCTTGGGAGTTGGGCTTTCAGTTTTTCGGCCCGGTCCACCAGGTGGCTGCCCTCCAGCTCGCTCATGATCTCGGGGAACTCGCTGCTGGGGCCGGTCCAGGCCAGCTCTTCCAGACTGCCGAAGGTGGGTGCGTCGTAGGCGAGGGTGGCGATCTTGCGGAACAGCATGGCCTGCTCCCGCTGCTCGGCCAGGGTGGCGGCCAGCTTGGCCGAGCCCCTGAGGGTCACTTCCCACTGGCCCACGGCGTCGGGGATGTTCTCCAGGCGGCGATAGTGGGAGAGCACTGCCGCGGTGGAGCGGGCCCCCCACCCGGGCAGTCCGGGGAAGCCGTCGGCGGCGTCGCCCACCAAGGCCAGGTAATCGGGTATCGACTCGGGCTGCACCCCGAACTTGTCCACCACCCCGCCGTGGTCGATGAGGATCTGGCGGCGGCGGTCGTACTGCACGATGCGCCCGTCGGCGGTGACACATTGGGCCAGGTCTTTGTCGGGGGTGCAGATGAGCACTTGGCCCACCCCGGGCGTCTGGGCGGCTTTGCGGGCCGCGGCGCCCAGGGCGTCGTCGGCCTCGTGTTCGACCATGGGCCACACGCAGAACCCAGCCGCAGCCAGGGCCTGCTCGACCAGGGGGAACTGGGCCAGCAGCTCTGGCGGCACTCCCTGGGCCGTCTTGTAGCCGGGCCACAGCTTGTTGCGGAATGACTCGACTACCTGGTCGGTGGCGATGCCGATATGGGTAGCCCCGCCTTCTAGGAGCTGGAGCATGCTGTGGACCACGCCTCGGGTTGCGCCGCGCTCCGGGTCGCGGTTGCCGGGGGAGAAGTGGTAGCGAAACAGCTCGTATGTGCCGTCGACCAGATGAATCCGCACGCTCTGACGGTATCCTGTTGGCCGGCACGAGCAAGCGGACAAAGGGCAGGCAATGAGCGAGACGGTCATCAACGGGCGAGACGGCCACCAATGAGCGAGACGGTGATCTTGGCTGGGGCCCGAACCCCCATAGGGAAGATGTCGGGTGCGCTGGCGGCGTTGTCGGGAACCGAGCTGGGTGCGCTGGCCATTCGGGGGGCGCTCGACCGAGCCGGGGTGGCGCCCCAGCAGGTGGACTACGTGTTCATGGGCCAGGTGCTGCTGGCCGGGGAGGGTGTGGCCGCCGCCCGCCAGGCGGCGGTGGGCGCGGGAATCCCCATGACGGTGCCGGCCACCACGGTGAGCAAGGTTTGCCTGTCGGGGATCAACGCCGTCTACCTGGCGCATCAGATGATCTCCTCGGGGGATGCCGAGATCGTGGTGGCCGGGGGGATGGAGTCGATGACCAGGTCTCCCTACCTTCTCACTCGGGCTCGGGAGGGGTACCGCCTGGGCCACGGAGAACTGGTGGACTCCATGATGCACGACGGGCTGTTCTGCCCCTTCGACCGCGGTGCCATGGGGGCCGGAACCGAGAAGTACGCCGCCTCGAGCGGGCTGTCCCGCGAGCCCCAGGACGCATTCTCGGCGCAGTCGCACCAGAGGGCCGCGGCCGCCGCCGATGCGGGGAAGTTCGCTGCTGAGCTGATCGAGGTGTCAGTGCCCCAGCGGCGAGGCGATCCGGTGGCGGTGACGGCCGATGAGGGGGTGCGCGCAGACGCAACCGCCGAAGCACTGGGCCGGCTGCGGCCCGCTTTTGCCGAATCGGGCAATATAACCCCGGGCAACGCCTCCCAGATCTCCGATGGCGCCAGCGCGTTGGTGCTTGCCAGCAGGGAGCGGGCTGAGCAGCTCGGGGCGGCGCCGCTGGGGGTGTATGCCGGCTACGCGCAGGTGGCCGGGCCCGACCCGTCTCTGCTCACCCAGCCCTCGCGGGCCATCTTCAAGGCGCTCAAGCATGCCGATTTGAGTTTGGGCGACATAGACCTGTTCGAGATCAACGAGGCTTTTGCCGCGGTGGTGCTGGCTTCGATGGCCGATCTGGGGGTGAGCGACGACGTGGTGAACGTGAACGGTGGCGCTATCGCCCTGGGGCATCCCATCGGCGCCAGCGGAAACCGCATAGTTCTGACGCTGGCGCATGAGTTGCGCCGCCGGGGGGGCGGTTTGGGGGCTGCGGCGCTCTGCGGCGGCGGCGGTCAGGGCGATGCCCTGCTCATCAGGGTTTGACTGTGCGAACGGAGCTTTGCTCGGAGGCCTTGCTGCTTCAAACGGCGTTGATGCGCTGACGGCCTTCCAGGGCCCGGCTGAGGGTGAGCTCATCGGCGTATTCCAGATCACCGCCCACCGGGAGGCCGCTGGCAATGCGGGTCACAGCCACTCCGAGAGGTTCGATGAGCCGGGCCAGGTACATGGCGGTGGCCTCTCCTTCGATGTTGGGATTGGTGCAGCAGATGACCTCGCTCACGTTCTCGTCACGAATGCGGGTTAGCAGTTCTTTGACGCGGAGTTGGTCGGGGCCAATGCCCTCGATGGGGTTGATGGCACCGCCGAGCACGTGATAGCGGCCCCTGAACTCTCGGGTCTTCTCCAAGGCCACAACGTCGCGTGGTTCCTCTACCACGCACAGAACGGCGGGATCGCGCCTGTGGTCAGAGCACAGCTCGCATTCGGGATGCTCGCTTATGTTGAAGCACCGCTGGCAGAATTGGATGCGGGCCTTGGCTTCTTTGATGGCGTCGGCCAGCCTCAGCGCATCTGGCGCCGAGACTTTGAGCAGGTGGAACGCGATTCGCTGCGCCGACTTGGGACCTATCCCGGGCAGTCTGCCCAACTCGTCGATCAACACCTGAACGGGAGCGGTGTAGAAGTCGCTCATGGCCTCCTCGGCTATCTGCGCCGGCTGGTGGACTCAGACGCATCCACGGTGATGAGCTCGGCGCCGGGGAAGGCCTCCAAGAGGTTGGAGATGGCCCGCTGGGCGGTTGCTTCGTCTATCTGCCCAGAGGAGTCGACGGCTTCCACCGGGTTCTCTGCACGAGGGGCGCTGGGAGAGGCATAGGCAGAGGTTGATGGAGTGTTTGGGGGAGAGGCGATGCTGTCATCGTCGACGGTCAGGCGCAATGGCACTGGGCGATTGAAATGCTCCGCCAGAGCTTGGTCCACCGATGAGCGGATTTCCAGACAGCGCTCGAGGTTGATCTGGTTGGGCAGCGCAAACACCACTGAGTCGGAGTCATTGGCAATGAACCGTCCTGTTTGAAAGCGAATCCGCGCTTTGTTGGGGAGTTTCGCCAAAATGACATCCCCCCAGGCCAAAGCCGCCTCCTCTCGGCTTGGCAGGGTGTCGCCTTGCTCCAATCCGGGGGTTTCGCCAACGGCCGCCTCCTCGCGGCTTGGCGGGGTGCCGACGTTGTCCACATGGGCATCAGCTTCTTCAGCGGTTTCAGCTTCAGCAGGCTGGGGCCGCTTCGACTGGGCAGGCGGTGTTGCGCCCGCCCGCACAGCTCCCAGCGTGGGCCTGGGTGTGCGGTCGGAGGGCGGGGAGGCCTTGTCTGCGGGCTCTGGGGCTTGGGTTTCGGCCTCGCTTTGCCGGACTTGGGATTGAGCCAATGCGGCTCGAGCCATCTGGGGCCCCTTCGCAGCGCCCTGTGCTGGTGGCTGCGATGGCACCGGGGCTGCGGCTGGTGCTGGAGCGCCCGCGCTGCCTGGACTCCCCTGAGTCGGGGGTCCGCCGAACTCCAACCGCTCAATGCGCTCCAGCAGCGCGCTGATGTCGGTGTCGAGCTCGCGGCGGATCAACCGCCCGAGGGCCACCTCTAGGTCTACCCGCGGATCGGGGGCTTGGCGCATTTCAACCAGCGCAGTTCCCAGAACCTCGAGCGAGCGGGTGAGCCTGGCGGGAGGGATTTTGGCCCCCGTGGCCTGGGCGCTTCGTTGCTGGGCGTCGGTGAGATAGCTCAAATCTGCGCCCATCGAGCCCAGGAAGGCGTTGCGAAGTCGGTCGAGCAGCGCTTCGCCGATGACACGGGGCTCGCGCCCTGACCGCAAAGCTTCGTGGACCGAGGCGAATGCGGCGGCATGCTCCTGTTCGGCGAGAGCGTCGACGATGGCGTCGACCGCATCGAGGTTCTCGGCAACCCCGCCCGCGGCCGCGATCTGATCGAGAGCCGACAAGGTGTCTCGCGCCGACCCCGCCCCCCGGTGTACAGCGTGGTCGATAGCGTCGGCGTCTATCTCGAGCCCGGCTTGCTCGACCACCCAGCGCGCATGATCGGCCAGCACGTCACCGTCGATCAGGCTGAACTCCAAGTGCTGGGTGCGGCTGCGGATAGTGGGGACGACCTTGTGGGGCTCTGTGGTACACAGCACGAACACGACATGGTCGGGAGGCTCTTCGAGCGTTTTCAACAGGGCGTTTTCAGCCCCGGAGGTGAGCATGTGAACCTCGTCCAACACGTAGACCTTGGCTTTGCCGGGCGAGCCTATGGCCACTCGGGAAATGAGCTCGCGGACATCGTCGACCTTGTTGTTGGAGGCGGCGTCGAGCTCGATGAGGTCGTAGGAGGTGTTGTTGGCGATCTCGAGGCACGACTGGCATTTGCCGCAGGGCTCGCCGTCTCCACTCAAGTCGGTGCAGTTGAGGGCCTTGGCCAGGATGCGTGCGGTGCTCGTCTTGCCCGTGCCCCGGGGGCCGCTGAACAGATAGGCATGGCCGACCCGGTCGTGTCGCACCGCATTTTGAAGCGCCCGCACCACCGGTTCTTGGCCGCGCAGCTCGGCAAAGCAGCTCGGCCGGTAGCGTCGATAAAGTGCCTGGGGGGCCATGGTGGCGACTTTACTCATTCTGTGTGACAGCAAGCCTCAGCCAAGGGGCGATGGACTCATTCTGTGTGACAGCAAGCCTCAGCCAAGGGGCCGCGGCCCGGTCTCGAAAGTGATGGCCAGGCGGTCTGCGGCACACCCCAGGATCCGCTGAGAGCTGCTGCCTTCCGGCCCTGACTCGGTTCACGGGCTGACGTTGCACAGGACCCGACCATCACATTCCAAACCGGGTGTACGGCTCAGATGCCCACACGATAGCGCCAATCGGTTCCGGTCTGCCCGTCGGGTTGCGGTAAGTTGCTCGCTCTGGGAGGGGTGCGAGAGCGGCCGAATCGGCACGCTTGGAAAGCGTGTGTGGCGCAAGTCACCGTGGGTTCGAATCCCACCCCCTCCGCCGAGGCAAGAGGGGCGTTTCGCCTCCCACCCTCCACTGCACATTTCCGCGCAGGCTCGCAAAAGAGCTGCGTGGCGAACCATGGGGTTCGTGGCTAAGTTGGGATCCGTGGACTTCACAGACAAGACCGTGGTCATCACCGGTGGGGCGACCGGCATCGGCTTTGCCATCGCCAAGGCGCTGGGCGCCGACGGCTCTCGGGTGGTGATCGGCGAGCCGAGGCAGCACCGCCTCGATGAGGCCGCGGGAGCATTGGCGGCCCTTGGCATCGAGTGCCTCGCCGTGGAGTGCGATGTAACCCATCTGGAGCAGGTCGAAGCGCTGGCCGACGCGGCGTGGGATCGATTCGGCCGAGTCGACGTGATTATGAACAACGCCGGCATCATCGTCCCGGGGGCAAAGATCTTCGACACCCCGATGGAGCATGTCAGAGAGGTCTTCGAGGTCAACTTCTTCGGCGTGTGGCACGGCTGCCGGGTGTTCAGCAGGCGATTCCTCGACCAGGAGGGCGAGGCCGCCATCTACAACACCGGCTCGGAGAACTCGCTGTTCCCGGTCGACGCCAACTCTGCGGCCTACGTCGCCACCAAGCACGCGCTGTTCGGCATGACCGAGGCGCTGCGCCAGCAGATGCCCGACCGCATCCACGTCGGGCTCATCATGCCCGGTTTCGTCCGCTCGGAGATGTCGGGAGCTTTCGGTGATCTGGGCATGGACACCGACGAGTTCGCGGCCAAGGTGGTCGAGCAGATGCGCAAAGACGAGGAGCTGATCGTGAGCCACGCCTACAACATGGTGCATGTGCAGGATCGCCACGACCGCTTGGCGAGGGCGTTCGCCACCTACGCGCCGCGTTACGAAGGCGACGATGAGTACGATGTCAGATCCCTGCGCCCCCGGCTGATGGGCGGATAAT